>NZ_JBFTHK010000020.1:0-41090 GCF_056394205.1 Arthrobacter sp. 10T413_2
GGCGAGACCGGCGAGACCATGAGACGAATGGGACTGTTGTGCGTCCCCCCGCTGATGACGCTACTCACAGCGTGTTTCAGGAAGGCTTTCCTCGTTTTGCGGGCGCGTTACGGGAGGGGCCCGGGCGTGAATTCGCCGTTTCCGGCAGATTACCGGAATGTGACGAACATCTCACCAAAGTCGCAGCGGTCGGCCGCGTGCGGGTCAGCTGTACTTGAGACTGAGCAACAGGSGCTTGAGCTGGGTGTACTGTTCCGTGGTCATCCAGGCTTTCGCGGAGTCGACGGAGGCGAACGCCGGGCTGCCGAACAGCACCTTGGCCTCGGCGCCGCCGTTGGGGAACTGGACGTAGGAGTAGCCGGCTTCGGTGACCGAGGGTGCGAAGTCGCGTTCTTTGCGCACTCCCATGTGGAAGTCCGACTTGTCGGCGAAGGAGTCAAACGCGAATCCGAAGGCCAACTGTTCGCCGTCCACATCTTTCAGCCCCGGGACCGGAGCGGTGTCCAGGACGGTCCGGGCCACCGGGCCGGACGCACTGCTGCCGTTGGTGCTGCTGATAATCGACGCCAGCTCGTTGCCCGTGGCATCGGCGAGGACCGCCTGCACGCCACGCAGCTTGGCGGCGTTCTCGGGAKAGCCGACCACCCGGATGGACCAGGTGKCCGGGTAGGAAAAGGACAGATGTCCGTCCGGGAACGTGAAGGTCTTGACGCCGGCCTGAGCGCCCGCCGTCGGCGTGGCCGGGGAGGTGGCAGTGACAKCGGGGGCCGGCGTGGCCGCGGTTGCGGAGGGCTCCGCCGTCGCGGCGGGGCCGGATTCCTGCTGTGTCGAGGCCGCCGCAGTGGCGCTCGCTGTGCCGCTTCCGGTCTCGCCGGCACGCTGGCCCGGCGCGGCACAGGAGCTCAGGCCGAGTCCGGCCGCGAGCGTGGCGGCCAGCGCCAAGGACAGAAAAACGTCGTTGCGGTTCATGAAATCCCCCAGTTGAAGCTAATGTGAGCGGCTTCCGCTCGTCCTGTATGGTTCCGGCACAGATATTTCCGGCAGAGCCGGAGTGGTAACTTCTTCACGCTTACCAGCCCTACCGGCTGGCGGCCGGTACCAGCACCCACAGCACCTCGACGGCGTCGTCCGTGGGGTTGACCCAGGTGTGGGGCTCCCGGCCGGGGAACGTCACCGTGTCACCCGTGCTGAGCTCGAATTCTTCATTGGTGAGGATCAGCCGGATGCTTCCCTTGACCACGTGAAGGACGTCGACATCGCAGTCCACGGCATAGAGTTCGGACTCGCCGCGCCCGCGGGGCTCGATCACGGCCTGGATGATCTGGACGCGGCGCTCGGAGCGGGCAGTCAGCAGCCGCTCGACGATCCCCTCGCCCCCGAGGGAGATCCGGGGGCCTTCGTTCCGCTTCGTGAGGTGGGTTTCGGGGGCGGCGAAGAGGTCGCCGATCGAAATGGACAGGACCTGGCACAGTGTCACCAGGGATGCGACCGAGGGCGAGGTGAGGTCCCGTTCGACCCTGCTGAGGAATCCCTTGGTGAGCCCCGTGGCGTCGGCAACCTGTTCAATGGTGAGCCGCTGGGACTGCCGGGCCGCGCGGATCCGCGAACCGATGGCAACGGGAACGTTGCTCGGTTCAACTGGTAGAGCCTTCATTTAGGAACCTTTCACGGCCGGCCGCTTGGCCCCATCATTGGAGCAATCCTAGCCGGAGCGGGCGTTCGTGACGCGGAACCGGCGGCGGCACGCGCTGCGCCTTGACTGTTACCGGAGTCACAACATACCCTTTGGCAACATGTGTTGCCTATTGGGCAATACCGGAGGTTCCGACGGACATCCTCCTCCACCCACGTCACGCAGCAGCTGACTTGCCGAACGCACTGTTGAGGCCCGGCAATGCCCGCGCACGCTGCCCATCAGCTCCAAGGAGCCCTTTTATGGACGCAAGTTTCGTCAACATCGCCATTGTGGTGGTGTATCTGCTCGCCATGCTGGCGTTCGGATGGTGGGGCAAGTCCCGCACCAAGAACAACAGCGACTTCCTCGTCGCCGGCCGCCGTCTCGGGCCGTTCCTCTACACCGGCACCATGGCCGCCGTCGTGCTGGGCGGCGCCTCGACGGTCGGCGGCGTGGGCCTGGGCTACAAGTTCGGCATCTCCGGCATGTGGCTCGTGGTCGCCATCGGTTCCGGCGTCCTGCTGCTGAGCCTGCTCTTCGCCAGCACCATCCAGAAGCTGAAGATCTACACCGTCTCCCAAATGCTCACCCTGCGCTACGGCAGCAATGCCACGCAGACCTCCGGCATCGTCATKCTCGCCTACACTCTGATGCTCTGCGCCACCTCCACCGGCGCCTACGCCACCATCTTCGTGGTGCTCTTCGGCTGGGACCGCGCCCTCGCGATCGCCGTCGGCGGCGCAATCGTGCTGGTCTACTCGACCATCGGCGGCATGTGGTCCATCACGCTGGCCGACCAGGTCCAGTTCGTCATCAAGACGGTCGGCATCTTCTTCCTCATGCTGCCGTTCACGCTCAACGCCGCTGGCGGCCTCGACGGGATCCGCAGCCGGGTGGATGCCACCTTCTTCCAGATCGACGGCATCGGCGCCCAGACGATCATCACGTACTTCGTGGTCTACACCCTCGGCCTGCTGATCGGCCAGGACATCTGGCAGCGCGTGTTCACCGCCAAGACGCCCGAAGTGGCACGCTGGGGCGGCGCCACGGCCGGCATCTACTGCATCCTCTACGGTGCAGCCGGTGCCCTGATCGGCCTCGGCGCCCGCGTGGCCCTCCCGCAGATCGACGTCAAGGCCCTTGGCAAGGACGTTGTCTACGCCGAGGTCGCCACCCACCTGCTGCCCATCGGGATCGGCGGCCTCGTGCTCGCCGCCGCCGTCGCMGCCATGATGTCCACCGCCTCCGGTGCCCTGATCGCGGCCGCCACTGTGGCCCGCGCCGACGTGCTGCCGTTCGTCGCCGGCTGGTTTGGCAAGACCGTCAACACCGATGACACCGACAACCCGGAGCACGACGTCAAGGCCAACCGCCTGTGGGTCCTGGGCCTCGGCGTCGTGGCGATCGTGATCGCCATCATCACCAAGGACGTCGTCGCCGCTCTGACCATTGCCTACGACATCCTTGTTGGCGGCCTGCTCGTGGCCATCCTCGGCGGCCTGGTGTGGAAGCGCGGCACCGGCGCTGCCGCCGCGGCGTCCATGGCGGTCGGCTCGGTMATCACTCTTGGCACCATGATCATCCTGKAAATCAACGCCGAGGTTCCGCTGGACGGCATCTACGCCAACGAGCCGATCTACTACGGCCTCATCGCCTCCGCGGTCGTCTACATCGCGGTGTCGCTGCTGACCAAGCCGACGGATCCGGCAGTTATGCAGAACTGGCACCGGCGCGTCGCCGGCGGCGCAGCCGAGGACGAACAGGTTCCCGTTCTGACGCACTGAAAGTACGTCAAAGCTCGACGGCGGCGCTCCCCTTCCGGGGGCGCCGCCGTCGTCGTTTGTTGGATCGTCGTTTAGTGAACCATCAAGCGGGTGGGAGCATCACTCGTTTTCCTCGGGCTCCAGGAATTCTTCCCCTTCGAGGGGCACTACCGGTGTCTCCTCGCCCAGGAAGTCCTCCCTGTCCAAGGGAACAAGCCGATCCGCCTCCTCCAKAAGCTCCTCCTCCTCGGTCTCCGCGCCATCACTCACGGGCGCGTCCTCGGCGTAATCGTAAGCGGGATCGGATTCGAGGGAATCCCGGGCCGGCTGGATGGGTGATCCGGTGCTGTCCATGGTGCAACCTCCGTGTGACAGGGGTGGCGGCAAGGGCCCCGGAGGGCCCGCCCTGGGTTTCATTCGAACACCGTGAACCCGGGTGGTCAAGGGCCCGCAATCGTTGGCGGAAACTATCTGCGGGCGGCCCCGCCCCTGCTCGCCGGTTACGGCTTCCCGAAACTTTCCGCTAAGGATTGCCAGCCGGAAAAGCTCGGAATTACGGGGTACTCTGGAGTCGCAATGGGGCCGGACCATGCCCGACCAAACCCAGGAGTTTTTTCGTGTCTCAGTACACCGAATCGGACCACAACGATTCCCAGCAGCACCACCCGACACAGGATTCTTCGGACCGCGGCCACACGGACCCGCGCCCCGCGCCGCCGCAGGCCTCAACGCCCAGCGCCGCACCCACCGCAACTCCGAGCGCCGTGCCCAGCTCAACTCCCGGCACCGCACCCACCGCAACTCCCAGCGCCGCGGACATCAAACGCTGGCGCCAGTACCTCGCCGATGAACGCGCCGAGGCATCCGTCTACCGCGATCTGGCGCAGAACCGCAGCGGCGAGGAACGTGCCATCCTGCTCGCGCTGGCCGAGGCCGAGGGCCGCCACGAGGCCCACTGGCTTCAACTGCTGGGCGAGCACGCCGGCAAGGACCGGCATGCCTCGCTCCGGAGCCGGTTCCTTGGCTTCCTCGCCCGGCACTTCGGCTCGGTCTTCGTCCTGGCCCTGGCCCAGCGMGCGGAGAGCCGCTCCCCCTACGCCAACGACCCCTCTGCCACGCCGGCAATGGTCGCCGACGAGCAGATCCACGAGGAAGTGGTCCGCGGACTGGCCACCCGGGGCCGCAACCGCCTGGCCGGAACCTTCCGGGCGGCCGTTTTCGGCGCCAACGACGGGCTGGTCAGCAACCTGTCCCTCGTCATGGGTATGGCGGCCTCGGGCGTTGGAAGCCAGGTGGTCCTCCTCAGCGGTGTCGCCGGGCTGCTGGCCGGTGCGCTGTCCATGGGTGCCGGCGAGTTTATTTCCGTCCGGTCGCAGCGGGAGCTCCTCGCCGCGACCCGGCCCACCCAGATCACCTTGGCGGCGGCGCCGTTGCTGGACATCGAGCACAACGAACTCCTCCTCGTGTACCTGGCCCGCGGCATGTCCCGGGAGGCTGCCGAGCACCGCGTCGCCGAGCGCATGGGCCTGCTGGACTGCGACTGCGATCCGAGCCTGTCCCTGCAGCCGGAACTGCCGGATGCCGAGGACCAGCATGAGGCCGTCGGCACGGCCTGGGGAGCAGCGGCGTCGAGCTTCTGCTTCTTCGCCTCCGGCGCGATCGTGCCCATCATCCCCTTCCTGCTGGGCATGACGGGAATAGCCGCGCTGGTGGTTTCCGCCGCCCTGGTCGGCCTGGCGCTGCTGCTCACGGGCGGCGTCGTGGGCCTGCTGTCCGGCACGTCCCCGACCACCCGCGGCCTGCGCCAGCTGGGCATCGGCATGGGCGCCGCGGGCGTGACGTACCTGYTGGGCATGGTCTTTGGCGCGGTGGTGGGCTAGTGGACGGTCCTGAATTTMGGGACCGCGGGCCGCAGCACAGCCGGCCCGCCACGGCATTGCGGGTGGTCAGGAACCTGGCCGCCGCTGCCGTGATCGCCGGTGCGGCGTTCCTCGCGGCCGGACTCATCCACGGCGATCCCGGGTTCACGGGGCTCTTCGAGGTCTCCCGCGGCACCGGGCACAACGCCGGGCAGAATGCAGGCCACAGCCAGGGCGCTGACGTGCAGCCGGCGCCGCGGACCGGCCAGGTGTCGGGCCAGCCTGCTGTTCCGGCCGGAGAATCCGGGACGGACACTCCCCCGCCCGGGCTCGAGGAACAGGACAAACCCCTCGGCTCGGCCCGGAAGCCGGACGTCGCCAGCACCTCCTACAAGTTCCTCACAACGAACGAGGACGGCAGCCCGGTGGGCTACTCGCCGTGCCGGCCGCTGCACTATGTGGTCAATGCCGCTCTGGCTCCGCAGGGCTCCGAACGGCTCGTGGACGACTCMATCCGGACCATCTCGGAGGCCACCGGGATCAAGTTCATCAATGACGGCCCCACGGGCGAGCTCCCCTCGCCAACCCGCGCGCCATATCAGAAAGACGTCTACGGGGACAGGTGGGCGCCGCTGCTGATTGCCTGGACCACACCGGAACAGGCCCCGCAGCTCAAGGGCCCGGTGATCGGCACYGGCGGCAGCACCCACTTCAGTTTCGGCKACGGTCCCAAGAGCTTCGTTACGGGCAGCCTGKAACTGGATGCCCCGCAAATCACGGAAGACCTGGGCCGGTCCGAAGGCGCTGCCTATGCCACGGCTGTGATCCTGCACGAACTCGGCCACGTCATGGGCCTGGAACACGTCGATGACCCCGCCCAGCTGATGTATCCGGAAATCGGAACCCCCGAGGGGCTTGCCGYCGGCGACCTGAACGGCCTGTACGAGCTCGGCCACGCCCAGTGCCGCAAAGACCTCTAGCCGGATAGCAGGACAGCTAGCGCGCCAGCGCGTCGAGCGCTTCCTCCACGGTGTCGACCAGGAAGATCCGTCCTTCCATGCGGCGGCCGGAGGCCAGGCTCTGCAGGAGCGGCCATGCCGGGAACCGCCGCAGCCAGTGCTCCTGCCCCACGAGGACCATCGGCGTGATGGTTTCGGGGGCGCCGTAGTAGTTTTCGCAGGCGTCCTGGAAGATCTCCTGCACCGTGCCGCCGGAGCCCGGCAGGAACACGATGCCGCCGTTGCAGAGCTCGAGCAGGATCGCTTCCCGGATGGCATTCGMGAAGTATTTGGCCACGTGCGTGGCGAAGAAGTTGGGCGGCTCGTGACCCTAGTACCACGTGGGAATCCCGAGCGACGGCGTTCCCTCCGGGTAGCGTTCGACGACGGCGGCGGCTGCCCGTGCCCAGGCAGACACCGAGGGGCGGAAGGCCGGCACCGCCGCGAGGTCGGCCAGGGCCTGCCGGAAGTCCTGCTCCGGGGCGTCACTGAGGAAGGCGCCCAGGTTGGCGGCCTCCATGGTCCCGGGACCGCCGCCGGTGGCAACCACCCTGTTGTTCCGGGCCAGCAGCCGGCCCAGCAGAGCGGCTTCCTCGAAGAGGGCGGTGCCGCGGCGCGCAGCGTGCCCGCCCATGACGCCCACCATCGTGCGGCCCGCGCAGAAGTCCGAGCGGGTCAGCTCGTCGAGGGCATCGCCGATCGAGTGGTCATGCAGGGCCGCAGCCAGGGTGGCACCGAGGCGGTGGCGCTGGCCGGGCCGGATGCTCCACTGGTAGATCCGCGCGTCGAGAGTGTCCTCATAGCGTGACGTGTTGATCCCGGCATACAGTTCCTGCGGCGTGTACAGCTTGCCGCGGTAGGGGTTGAACGGCACGGCCTCGAGCCGCGGAAAGAGCAGGGCTCCGCGGTTGCGCAGCGAATCCTCCACGCCGCCGTCGAACGTGCAGCCCAGGAAGATCGCGCCCTGYACGTCCAGCGCTTCGAGCTGGTGCCGGCGGCCCCGCAGGTCCAGCGATTGGACATGCCAGCCGTGCATGCTGCGCGCTCCGGCGGCKACCAGCCGGTCGAAGCCGGCCAGGCTCTCGACCTCCAGGGTGCGGGGGCTGGGGTGCAGGCTGCGGGCGGCGCTCATGGAGCCAGCCTAGACTGTGGCCGGCCCCTCCCTCCCCCCGTTGCGCTATCACTTGTGGCGGCCATTCGGGGGTTTTAAGGGCCACAAGTGATAGCGCAACGGGGAGGTTGGGAGGGTGGGGGTCGGTCAGGAGACCTGGAGGCCGCCGTTGATGTCGTAGGTGGCCGCGGTGATGTAGCCGGCGTCCGGGCCGAGCAGGAAGGCGATGAGGGCCGCCACTTCCTCGCGGCTGCCGACCCTTCCCATCATGATGCCCTCGGACATCTGGGCCTTGCGTTCCTCGCTCAGCGTGCCGCCCATGATGTCGGTGTCGATGGGGCCGGGGGMGATGGCGTTGACGGTGACCCCGAACTCGCCCACCTCGCGGGCCAGGGCGCGGGTGAACCCGATGATGCCGGCCTTCGATGCGCTGTAGGCGACCTTGGAGTACGTGCCGCCGCCCCGCTGTGCCGAAATCGAGGAGATGCTCACAATCCTGCCGAGCCTGCGCTCGATCATACCCTTGAGCACCCGCTGGGAGACGATGAAGGATCCGCGCATGTTGATGGCGAAGACCTTGTCCCATTCTTCGACCGTGGTCTCCATGAACGGCGTCGGGGAGCTGATGCCGGCCAGGTTGGCCAGGGCGACGATCGGGGGCAGCGTCCCCTCGATCTCCGTGATGGCCCGGTCTACCGATGCGGCGTCGGAAACGTCCGCGCCGACGCCGATGGCCTTGACCGCGCGGTTGGAGCCGATTTCGGCGGCAGCTGCGGCAGCGTCCTCGGCATTGATGTCCAGGATCGCAATCGACCAGCCCTCGCTGGCCAGGCGGTCGGCGCCGGCGCGGCCGATGCCGCGGGCCGAGGCGGCGCCGGTCAGGACCACGGTGCGTTCAGTCGGGAAAGGGGTAATTGATGTCATGACGACGGTTCCTTCTGGGAGGTCGGGTTAGGAGACTTTGGCGGGGTCGACGGCGGCCGCCGCTGCGACGGCGGGGTCAAGGGCGGCGTCACCTTCAGGGCGCTTGCGGGCGTAGAGGTACGTGGCCGCCGCGGTGAGGAACAGGCAGAGRGAGAGGAACAGCAGTMCKCTCTGGTTGCTGCCGGTGKCGTCCTTGAGGAGGCCAACGGCGTACGGGGAGATGAAGCCGCCGAGGTTTCCGAGGGAGTTCACCAGGGAGAGGCCGGAAGCGGCAGCCGCGCCGGTCAGGGCGGCAGAGGGCATCGAGAGGAACGGGGCGATGGCCCCGTAGATCCCCATGGCCGAGACCGTCAGGCCGATCATCGCGAGGACAGGGTTGACCGACAGCAGATAGCCGGCGGCCAGGAGTCCCACGCCCGCGAGCACCATACTGACGGCGGAGTGCCAGGCACGCTTGCCGGTCCGGTCAGCCCGCTTGCTCCAGAAGTAGACAAAAACTGCGGCCACGGCATAGGGGATAAAGACGATGAAGCCGACCTCGGCCGTGGAGAACTTGCCGAGGGCTGCGACGATGGTGGGCATCCACAGGCCCAGGCCGTAGATTCCACACACCAGGCCGAAGTACAGGGCGGAGTAGACCAGGGTGCGCTTGTCCTTGAGCCCGGCCAGGAAGCTGTGCTTTCCGGACTGCGACTTGGCCGCCAGTTCAGCATCCATGGTGGCGGCGAGCCAGTTACGCTCGTCAGTCTCAAGCCATTTGGCGTCCCGCGGGCGGTCCGTCATGAGGAGGGGGGTCAGGACGCCGAGGAGGATCGCCGGGATGCCTTCGATGATGTAGAGCCACTGCCAGCCCTGGAGGCCCATGACGCCATCCAACTGCAGGAGGAGCCCGGATACCGGGGCGCCGAGCGCATTGGAGACGGGCTGGGCGAGGATGAAGATGCCCAGCACGGTCACGCGCTGCGCAGCGGGGAACCACAGCGTCAGGTAGAACAGGATCGCCGGGAAGAATCCGGCCTCGGCTGCGCCCAGCAGGAACCGGACGATGTAGTAAGTGCTTTCGCCGTTGACCAGGCACATGGCGGTGGCGAAGAGCCCCCACGTGATCAGGATGCGGGCCAACCACTTCCGGGCCCCGAACCGGTACATGCCCGCGTTGCTGGGAACCTCAAGGAGTGCGTAGCCGAGGAAGAAGATGCCGGCGCCAAGGCCGTAGGCAGCGGAGTTCAGGCCGATGTCCTCGCTCATGGTGAGTTTGGCGAATCCGACGTTGTTGCGGTCCAGATAGGCAACGAAGTAGAGCAGGACAATCAGGGGCATGACGCGGCGGCGGACCTTGCGGAGCGTGCGGTCACCCAGTTCGCCGAGTCCGGAGGACTTGGGGGCTAATAGAGTCATCGTCGACCTTCTTACGTGCAGTTCCCTCCGCCAGCTTTGCCGGGCAGGGATTCGTGGGTATGTGGGGAACGTCCTGTCCGCAACTGCGACTGCGGAATCAGGATCAACCTTTGAGTCAGATGTCAKACATCTGACTCAAGAACTAGGCACGAGCTTAGAATGTGATTCGGATTACGTCAAGAGTCTGTTGGATGACGCCAGGAGTCCGAAGGCGGGCGTCAGGACTTGGCGCCCCGGACGTAGCGTTCGTAGTCCGCATTGGTCTGGTCCATGTGCGCATCCATCGCCTGCCGCGAGCGCTCGGCGTCGCCGCTGAGGATGCCATCCAGGACTCTCTGGTGGTAATCGATKGCGTG
This sequence comes from Arthrobacter sp. 10T413_2, assembly GCF_056394205.1. Taxonomy (NCBI): domain Bacteria; kingdom Bacillati; phylum Actinomycetota; class Actinomycetes; order Micrococcales; family Micrococcaceae; genus Arthrobacter; species Arthrobacter sp. 10T413_2. The sequence continues at coordinate 10,085 of NZ_JBFTHK010000020.1, forward strand.
CTGCTGGATCACGTCGACGGCGGATGTTTCGCGTCGCGTCATGTACAGCAGCTGGCCCAGCTGGGCGAACAGGGCACGGACAAAGGGGTTGCCGGAGGCCCTCAGGACGGCGTCGTGGAATCCAATATCCGCTTCCACGAAGCGGTCCAGGTCGCCGGACTCGCGTGAGCGCTTCATGTCCTCGATGCACTMGCGCATCCGCTCGGCGTGCTCCGGGGTATAGCGTGTGGCGGCGAGTGCGGCCGCCCCGGTTTCCACCATGCGGCGCATCTCGATCAKCCCCACGGAGACCTGCTCAGCCGCATTGCCGTGCGAGGCCGCCCTGAAGATCGCGTCCAGGCCGGTCCAGTTGTCCGTGGGATTGACGAAGGTTCCCCGGCCGGCCTTCACGTAGAGGATGTTTTGCGCGCGGAGCGCCTTGAGGGCTTCACGCACGGTCAGCCTGCTGACACCGTAGGCCTTGGCGATGTCGGCTTCCGGCGGAATCGCAGTGTGGGGCGGGAGCTTTCCGTCGAGGATCTCGGTCAGCAGGCCGTCGACGAGATCGTCGACCAGTGTCCTGCGGCCCATCCCAGTTCCCACCTTCAGTCGCGGCTCGTGCTTCCATCCACATTACCCAAGTCTCTGCGTCGCCCAAGTCCCTGCGTCCCCCAAGTCACCGCGCAGCCATGTAGGCGTCGAGCTTGGCCAGCGTCTGTTCCAGGTTGACCGGATGGCGGCGAAGGTAGCCGGCCAGCCGGAGCAGGCTCTTGCCGCGGACCCGCCGCGCGTCCCACTGCTCCGTAACGAGGGTGCCGGCGGTGCCGTCCGGACCCGTGGACGGCTCTAGCAGGTAACGCCACACGTGGCCGTAGAAGTGCCGCCAGGCGATCCGGTGGCCTTCCTCGAACTCGCAGACCCTGTTCAGGATCTTGTAGTTCACGCGCATCCTCATTTGCATGCCGAACTTGGCGCCGAGGTAGAGCCGTTCGGGCCCGCGCGGCTGAGCCCCCTTCACGGTGTCCGAGCCGTCGATCGCGCTGTGCAGGGCGGGCGTGGCGAGCACGTCGAAGATGGCATCCGGGGCGGCGGCGATGAACCGGCTGCGGGACACGAGATAGCGGGCTTTCATCTGRCAATCCTAGTTCGGGGATGGTGTTGCAGAATGAGGCATGCAGATTTCCCGCAGCAGCCCGGGCAACCGGCCGCGCATCGGCGTTCCTGTCCGGCTCACCAGCTCATCCGATCCCGACCCGCGGGTGGCGGAAGCCAACGCATTGTTCGAATACATCGTGGAGCTGTTGCGTGAGGGCGGCGGCGAACCGGTGCTGCTCACCGCTGCGGTGACCGACGACGGCGGCCTCGCGGCTGCGCTGGAATCTCTCGACGGCGTCGTGCTTCCCGGCGGCGGCGACCTCGACCCCGGCCTCTACGGCGAGGAGCGGAGCGGAGTCTGTTACGACGTCAATCATGCCCAGGACGAGCTGGACGCGGAGGTGGCGCGGCAGGCGATCGACGCCGGTCTGCCGCTGTTGGGCATCTGCAGAGGGCATCAGCTGCTCAATGTCCTCTATGGCGGAACCCTCATCCAGGACATGGCTCCAGGGACGGTKGCGCACCGCGAGCCCGCGCCGGCGCCGGCGCACGGGGCCGGCCCGTGGGCCTGGCACGAGGTAGCGGTCCAGGCCGGCTCCAAAGTGGCAGCCCTCTACGGCGGCGGATCCGGTGCCGTGACGGTGAAGATCGCCTCGGGCCACCATCAGGCCGTGGCCCGGGTGGCCGGAGCACTGCGGGTGACGGCCGTCGCCGAGGACGGGACCGTTGAAGCGCTGGAGGATCCGGACCGCTGGGTGGMGTCGGTGCAGTGGCACCCMGAGGCGTTGGAACTTTCTGCGGCGGAGCGGCTGGCACCGTTCCGGGCCTTCGTCGAGGTGTGCCGGAACCGGCCCTGAGCCGGACTCAGAGAACCCGACCGCAGAGCCCGAAACCATGGTCGTATCACGCCAGACAACAGAACCCCCGGGGCCAGTTAAATGGGCCCCCGGGGGTTCTGGTTCGCTGTATTCGGTCCCGGGCGAGTGGCCTCGTAGGGGCACGAGCTGTGCGGTCAGCTKACGACGCTCACCGCCACCTTGACCGGGACGCCGGTGGCCAGCGATTCCTGGGCCGCGTCTGCGACCCGGGAGGCCGCGACGGCGGCTACCGGGGTGCAGGGGTTCTCCCGGCGGCCAAGGATCAGTTCGACGAAGGCCTCCATCTCGGAGCGGTACGCCTGGTCGAACCGTTCGGCAAACGTCTGGTGGGGCTTCCCAGAGGGGAAGGTAATCCCCGGTTCGGCGGAGGCCAGCGCCGTTTTGTCGTCCAGGCCCACCATCAACGAACTGCGGGAACCCTGGATTTCGAGCCGGACGTCGTGGCCTGCCCCGTTGTAGCGGGTCGCGGAGACCGTGCCCACGGTGCCGTCGTCGAACGTCACCAGCGCGAGGGCGGTGTCCACATCGCCGGCTTCACCGATCGCCGGATCTCCGTTGTTGGAGCCCTTGGCGTAGACTTCGACGATTTCGCGGCCGGTGAGCCAGCGCAGGATGTCGAAATCGTGGACCGAGCAGTCCCGGAACAGCCCGCCGGAGCTGGCCAGGAACTCGACTGGGGGCGGCGTCATGTCGCACGTGACGGCGCGCAGGGAATKGATCCAGCCCAGCTCGCCGGCCTGGTAGGCACGGCGGGCCTCCAGGTAGCCGGCGTCGAACCGGCGCTGATGCCCGATCTGCACCACGCCGTTCCGTTCCCGGACGTAGTCCAGCACCGGCAGGGCGTCGGCCACGTTMAGGGCCACGGGCTTTTCGCAGAAGACCGGGATCCGGGCGTCCACGCCGGCCTTGATGAGCTCGGGGTGGRTTCCGGTTCCGGTGGCGATGACGAGGCCATCCAGCCCCGAAGCCARCAGGGCCTCGACGGACGKCAGGAATTCGGCGCCGAGACCGGATGCCACGGTCCGTGCATGCTCTTCGGCAACATCCGTGAGGCGGAGCCGGACACGGATCCCCTGCGGGTTCAGGACCTCGTTGAGGGCGGCGATGTTGTTGGCGTGCATGACGCCGATCCGCCCAACTCCKACAAGTCCAAGGATTACGTCTTTCATACTTCTACTCTCGTGTAGTTCGGGCACGGTGGTTGCTGCCCGGAACGCGCCAGGCCTCCCKGCATGGGGATGGCCGCTACGCGTACGTGTTGCCGGACGTCTGGGCCACGTCGGCGACTTCGCCCTGGACTTCTTTGACGATGTCGCTGTGGMCGCCGAGTTGTTCGAGTTCGTGGGCGAGTTCGGCAAGTTCCGCGCCGCCGGCCATTTGGGCGGTGAGTTMGTCGAGGGTGATGTCTTTTTTGTCGTAGTAGCCGATGGATTTGCCGCGTTTGAGCAGCAGGAACCGGTCACCGACGGGGAAGGCGTGGTGCGGGTTGTGGGTGATGAAGATGACGCCGAGGCCGCGGTCGCGGGCCTGCAGGATGTAGCGCAGGACCACGCCGGACTGCTTCACGCCCAAGGCGGCGGTGGGCTCGTCCAGGATCAGGACCTTCGCGCCGAAGTACACGGCCCGGGCGATCGCGACGCATTGGCGTTCGCCGCCGGAGAGCTGGCCGATGGGCTGTTCGACGTCGCGCAGGTCGATGCCCATCGCGGCGAGTTMCTTCAGCGTGATGTCCTTCATCTTCTCGACGTCCATGCTCTTGAACGGGCCGAAGCCGGAGGTGAGTTCGGAGCCGAGGAAGAAGTTCCGCCAGATCGGCATCAGCGGCACGACCGCGAGGTCCTGGTAGACCGTGGCGATCCCGACGTCCAGGGCGTCGCGGGGGGAGGTGAACTTCCGTTCCTCGCCCATGACCTTCAGGACCCCGGCGTCGTGCTGGTGCAGGCCGGCGATGATCTTGATCAGGGTGGACTTGCCCGCACCGTTGTCGCCCAGGACGCAGGTGACGCGGCCGTTGTCCACGGCCATGGTGACCTCGGACAGGGCGATGATGTTGCCGTAGTGTTTGCCGACCCCGTCCAGGGAGAGCAGATGCACCGGGGTGTGGGTGAGGGGATCTTTTTCGTTCTGCAGCAGGGTCTGCTGGTCGATCTCTTTGGCATTCATTTCCGGGCCCCTTTTACTTCAGTTCCGCGCGGCGTTTGACGATGAGGTTGACGATGGTGGCCAGCAGCAGCATCAGGCCCAGGAAGAACTTGAACCAGTCCGGGTTCCACTGGGCGTAGACGATGCCCTTGTTGGCCATGCCGAAGATGAACGCGCCGATCGCGCCGCMGATCGCCGAGCCGTACCCGCCGGTCAGGAGGCAGCCGCCGATGACCGCGGCGATGATGTAGAGGAACTCGTTGCCCACGCCTTCACCGGACTGCACGGTGTCGAAGGCGAAGAGGTTGTGCATGCCCAGGATCCAGGCGCAGAACCCGACGGCCATGAACAGGCCAATCTTGGTGGCCTTGACCGGCACGCCTACGGCACGGGCCGCGTTCGCGTCCCCGCCGACGGCGAAGATCCAGTTCCCGACCCGGGTCCGCATCAGCACCCAGGTCGCGACCGCGACGAGCGCGAACCAGTAKAACACGGTGATCTTGATGTCGACGCCGCCGATGTTGACCGAGGAGGCGAACACCGCCCGGGCCGAGGCGAAGCCGTCCATGGAGGAGATCGAGGGCGAGGACACCGAGCCGCCGATCAGGCGGGTCAGGCCCAGGTTCAGGCCGGTCAGCATCAGGAAGGTCGCCAGGGTCACGATGAAGGACGGCAGCTTGGTCTTCATCAGGATCCAGCCGTTGATGAAGCCGATGGACAGCGAGACCACCAGGGCCAGGCCGACACCGACCCAGACGTTCGTGGTGAAGTACCAGCTGAACAGCGACGCCGTCAGCGCCGAGGAGATCACGGCGACGCCGGTGGAGAGGTCGAACTCCCCGCCGATCATCAGCAAGGACACCCCCACGGCCATGATCCCGATCGTGGAGGAACCGTACAGGATGGTCGCCAAGGCGCCGGGCTGGGTGAAGGTTGGGGACACCAACGCGAAGAAGATGAAGAGGACGATGGCGCCCACCAAGGCACCGACCTCGGGACGTCCGAGCAGTTTTTGGAACGGACTACGCTTGGCGACGCGCTCATCGGGCRCCGGCGACTTGGTCTTTGTCTGGGTGATGGTCATGATGATTCTCCTTGCTGCCKGGCCGGCACGGGGCCGGCCCGGCCAGCGGGCTGTTAGCGGATACCCTKTTTGGCGAATGTCAGGACATCGGCCGCATTTGACTTGTCGACGATGCTCGGGCCGGTGAGGACCGACTGGCCGCCGCCGAGCTTGAAGCCGCCGCGCTTGTTCTGCCAGAGCGCGTCAATGGACATGTAGCCCTGCAGCCACGGCTGCTGGTCCACGGTGAAGAGGACTGCCCCGTCGACGATCTTCTGGGCGAGGTCCGCGTTCAGGTCGAAACTTGCCACCTTGGCTGAGCTGCCGGCATCCGTGACCGACTTGAGGAGCGTGAGGGTGATTGGGGCGCCGAGGCCGATGATGACGTCGGCGTCCTTGGAGGCCTGGAGCTTGGCGGTCGCGGTGGACTGGACGGCGGTCATGTCCTTGCCGTCGACGTAGAGGATTTCCGTTCCGGGCACCTTGGCTTTGACGCCGGCACAGCGGGCTTCAAGACCGACGTGGCCCTGTTCCTGGATCACGCAGACCGGGTGCTTGTAGCCCTCCGCCGCGAGCCGGGTGCCGACTGCCTCACCGGCGAGTTGTTCGTTGGAACCGAAGTGGGTGAAGGCACCGAGCGCCTGGGAGACCCCTTCGCCGGCGTTGAGGCTCACAACGGGGATGCCGGCGTCGGTGGCCTTCTTCAGGACGTCCTTGAGCGCTTCGGGCTTGGCGAGCGTGACCGCAATGCCGTMAACCTTCTKGTCGATAGCCTGCTGGATGAGTTGGGCCTGGCGCCCGGCTTCGGGATCGGACGTGTAGAGGAGCTCAATGTTGTCCTTCGCGGATGCCTCCTCGGCGCCCTTGCGGACGATGTCCCAGAACGTGTCACCGGCCGCAGCGTGGGTAATGAGGGCGACCTTGAGCCGCGGCGTCGAGACGGCCTGGCCGCCACCGGCCGCATTGTTTGTATCTGCGGGCTTGCCGCCGCTGCTGGAACACGCGCTCAGGGCCAACATGGGTACAACGGCCGCCACAAGGGCCGCCTTCCGCCACGAGAACTTGGTCACGATTAATCTCCTTTGATTCCGGGCCACGCCGGCCGCTTCATCGCGTCGGTCTATGAGCCATCTACAACCGATCATGGTGACTTCAATCACAGATGTCAATAGTTTGTCCTGACATTAGGATGTTTTGACGTAACGCTACGCGCCGTAGGCGTCGTAGTCACCGGCCTGACCAGCCCAAAGTCGTCAGCCTGGCCCCTACTCCCATCGCGCCCCGCGGGACCCCTTGGCTCCACTTGGCGGCCCTGCTACTATMAGAAAAAGGCAGTATGTCCTATCAAGCGAACATGAGCCTGACATACGCAGCCAGGCCGGCACCACGGCCGTTGCGKAGCACAAGGGAGCACGCCCAGTGGCGAATCAACTAAATCTGCGGATCGACCGTTCGTCCCCGATACCGCTGTACCACCAAGTGGTCCAGGGCATCGAGGCCGCGATACACACCGGACTGCTGGAGCCCGGCAGCCGGCTGGAAAATGAGATCGATCTGGCCGCCCAGCTGAACCTGTCGCGCCCCACGATGCGCAAAGCCATGGATGAGCTGGTCCGCTCCGGCCTCCTGGTCCGCAAGCGCGGCGTGGGCACCCAGGTAGTGTCCAGCCAGGTACGCCGCCCGCTGGAGCTCTCCAGCCTCTACGACGACTTGAGCAACAGCGGCAGCAAACCCACCACCGATGTGCTGAGTTTCTCCCATGAAGAGGCGGATGCCTCGATCCAGAAGGCACTCCAACTCCCCGCGGGCGCCAAGGTCTATCACTTCACCCGGCTCCGCAAAGTCGGCGGCAAGCCGCTGGCCCTGATGGAGAACTGGGTACGCGACGACATCACCACGATCGACGAGGCCTCCCTGGCGTCACAGGGCCTCTACGGCATCCTGCGCAATGGCGGCGTGAATTTCCGCCTTGCCTCGCAGCGGATCGGCGCCATGATCGCCAACGACTACCAGGCGCCGTTGCTCGAAACGACCGCTGGCTCCGCCCTCGTCACCATGGAGCGCACGGCCGTGGACGACACCGGACGCATGGTGGAAACCGGCCACCACGCCTATAGGGCCGATTCCTACAGCTTTGAAATGACACTGGTTCAGAGATAAGGACTCAGTGCTAGGCGCTCGAACATCAGCGTCTAGACATCAGCGACTAGAGAAACACTAATCGGACGCCGGCGTTCACCAACGAGCGCTGCCGTCTCCAACCCCGCACACCCGTGCCTGCTTCCGGCGCGACAACGAAAGGGCAGCTTCCATGGCCAACTGGGTCTATCCGCTCGGCACCGCCGCCGAAGGCAAGTGGGACATTTCCATCGGAACGTCTGATTCCGGACTGGAGGTGGACGGCTGGGCACATACCGGGCTGAAGGTCGCCACGCTGCCGTCCGGCGGCGCCGTCGAACTGGACGCGGCGGCGGAGGAGCGCATCGTGGTGCCGCTCAACGGCTCCTTCGTGGCGACCGTGGACGGGCAGGACTATCCGCTGGCCGGCCGAGACAGCGTCTTCAGCGGCCCGAGCGATGTGCTCTACACGGGATCCGGCAAGGCGGTGACCATCACCTCGGCCGACGGCGGTCGGGTGGCGGTAGCCACGGCCCCGGCCAAGGCGTCCTATCCGACCCGCCTCATCACGGCCGCCGAGACGCCGGTGGAACTGCGCGGAGCGGGCAACTGTTCCCGCCAGGTCCACAATTTCGGGACCCCCGCCGCGCTGGAGGCGGACCGCTTCATCGTCTGCGAGGTCCTCACCCCGGGCGGCAACTGGTCCTCCTATCCCCCGCACAAGCACGATGAGGAAAAGGACGGCGAGACTAACCTCGAGGAGATCTACTACTTCGAAACCCGGGTCACTCCCGGAGCGCCGCAGCGCCCGGGCGCCGACGACGCTATCGGGTACCAGCGCGTCTATGCCTCCGACGAGCGGCCCATCGACGTTGCGGCCGAGGTCCGCACCGGCGACGTCGTCCTGGTGCCCTACGGCTGGCACGGGCCCGCCATGGCCGCCCCCGGTTACGACTTGTACTACCTCAACGTCATGGCCGGCCCGGGCCCGGTCCGTGAGTGGCTCATCAGCGACGACCCGCACCACGGCTGGATCCGCCAGACCTGGGAGGGCCAGGACCTGGATCCGCGGCTGCCGTTCGGTCAGTAGGCCTGCAGGCCGGGCCGCTAGGCCGGCTGCAGCTCGGTCTCGCTATCGTTCGCGGAGGTGTCGACGTCGGCCGGCCGGCCGGCGTCGTGCTTCTTTGCAGCGGCTGCCGCGAACACCATTACCGCCAGGCCCAGCACGGTGATGCCGGCACCGGCCCAGATCGGCGAGGTGTAACCGAGGCCGGCGGTGATGGTGACGCCGCCCAGCCAGGCGCCGAGGGCGTTACCGACGTTGAAGGCGCCGATATTAGCGCCGGAGGCCAGGGTGGGGGCGCTGCTGGCGTACTTCATGACCCGCATCTGCAGCCCGGGGACGGTAGCGAAGCCGAAGCCGCCCAGCAGCACCATGGAGGCGATGGTCATCGGCTGGTTGCCGGAGGYCAGTGCAAAGACCACGAGCACCACCACCAACACGGCGAGCACCACGAGCAGGGTGCGGTCCACGTTCTTGTCGGCCGCCTTGCCGCCGAGGGTGTTGCCGATGAAGAGCCCGACGCCGAAGAGGATCAGCAGCCACGGCACGGTGGAKGCGGCGAAGCCTGTGACCTCGGTGAGCGTGAATGCGATGTAGGTGAAGGCGCCGAACATGCCGCCGTAGCCGAGGATGGTGACGAGGATGGAAAGCCAGACTTGGCCGGACCGGAAGGCACGGAGCTCCCCGCGCAATCCGCCAGTGGCAGAACCAGCGGCAGCCTCGCCGGAGCCAGTTTTCGGGACTGCGGTTTTCGGGACAAGGGCGAGGATGCCCGCCAGGGCAAGGACGCCAATGACGGTGATCGCCCAGAACGTGGCGCGCCAGCCCGCAGCCTGGCCCAGCATGGTGCCGAACGGGACACCCAGCACGTTGGCCGCCGTGAGACCGGTGAACATGATCGCGATCGCGCCAGCCTTCTTATCCGGCGCCACCATGCTGGCGGCCACCACGGCGCCGATGCCGAAKAACGCGCCGTGCGACAGCGCAGCAAGGATGCGCCCTGCCATCATGATCGGGTAGTCGGGGGCGAGCGCCGAGACGAGGTTGCCGGCAATGAAGAGCACCATCAGCACGGCCAGCACGGGCTTGCGTTCGAATCGCGTCACGGCCGCGGTGAGGCCCAGCGCCCCGACCACGACGGCGAGCGCGTAGCCGGAGATGAGCCAGCCCGCGCTGGCCTCGGTGACGTGGAAGTCTGCGGCCACTTGCGGCAGCAGGCCCATGATGACGAACTCGGTGAGTCCGATGCCGAACCCGCCGAGGGCTAGGGCTATCAGGCCAACAGGCATGGGGGTGCTCCTTACAAAGCTGTACGGAAAGGGATATGGCGCGTAAGCTAGTAGTTGCAGGCGCGTTATTTATTCTTGCACAAGCAGATACAGCGCGCAAGCAACTATTATTTGATGTGTCCGGCCGCACCCCGCCCGGCACGCTAGCTGAAGGGATTCACCAGATGGGCATCAAGGACGACGCCGTCGAGGTCCGGGCGCAAGGCTGGCGGACCCTGGCGGCGCTGCACGGGCTGATCGAGGCCGAGCTGGAGCGTTCMCTGCAGGCCGAGGCGCAGCTCTCCGTCGTGGAGTACACGGTGCTGGACGCGCTGAGCCGGCAGGACGGCTGGCACATGCGGATGCAGCAGCTGGCCCGCGCCACGGCGTTGAGCGCGAGCGCCACCACGCGGCTGGTCAACCGGCTGGAGGACCGCGGGTTGCTGACCCGGATCCTGTGTGCGGATGACCGCCGCGGGATCTATACCGAGCTCACGCCCAGCGGCATCACCCTGCTMGAGCAGAGCCGGCCGGTCCACGACGCTACCCTGGAGCGGGCGCTGGCCGAGGCCCAGGAGGTGCCGGAACTGGCGCCGCTGGTTGACGCCCTCCCCCGGCTGCACGMCGCGGTCTAACGCGACAACCGCTTCAACCGTTTCAACGCACAAAGCCCCGCCCCCGCGACGAATCGCGGGGGCGGGGCTTTGTGCTGGTCAGGCTATGCGGTTGGTAACGCTATACGGTGACGGACTGCTTGACTGCCGCCTGTTTGAAGAAGTGTTCCAGATCCTCGAGGCTCTTGCCCCGGGTCTCCGGAACCACGCGCTTCACCCAGACGATGGCCGCCAGTTGGATCGCCACGAAGATGAAGAAGGTCACGGAGACGCCAATCCAGGACACCATCTGCGGGAAGAAGAACCCGATCAGGAAGTTGATCATCCACAGCACGAAGACACAGATCCCCATGCCAATGCCGCGGACGTGCAGCGGGAAGATTTCGGCCATMGTCAGCCACGTCACCGTGCCGATGCAGGACTGCATCGAGGCGAGGAACGTCACCATGAACAGCAGCACCAGATAGCCGCGGAGCATGCTTTCCGGGATAGCCATGGAGATGATGCCGATGGCCAGCAGGGACGTTGCCGTGCCGATCAGGCCGGCGATCAGCATGGACTTGCGCGGCAGACGCGACATGAGGGACATTCCGACGACGACGGCGACGACCGAAGTKACGCCGTTGACGACGTTGGCAATCAGGGCACCCTGATCCCCGAAGCCGGAGCTGGAGAGGATGGAGGTGCCGTAGTACATGATGGCGTTGACGCCGCTGATCTGGTTGATCACGGCCAGCCCCAGTCCGACGACGAAGATGCGCCGGATCCACGGCACCGTGAGGTCGCGGAATGTGCCGAGTTTGGATTGGTAATCTTCCCTCGCGGCCTGCCGGACTTCATCGAACTCGGTGGAGATGTCCTCCGTGGCGCGTGACCGGCGCAGTATCTCAAGGACTTCGCCGAAGCGGCCGGCCGAAGCCAGCCATCGGGGGCTTTCCGGCAGAACCAGCATGCCGAACCACAGAACGACGGCGGGCAGCGTGGCAATGACCAGCATCCACCGCCAGACGTGGGAGGCCTCCGGGAAGGCGTTGCCCAGTACGGCATTGAACGTAAAGGCCAGGAACTGCCCCGTGACAATCATGAGTTCGTTCTGCGTCACGATGCGTCCGCGCTGGGCCGCCGGGGACATTTCCGCGAGGTAGACCGGAACGATCACCGATGCCCCGCCGACGGCAAGGCCCAGCAGGGTGCGCGAGGCGATGAGCAGTTCCGTGCTGGGAGAAATGGAGCAGGCGATGGTGGCCGCCRCAAAGATGAATGCGAGCCCCATGATGGTCCGGCGCCGGCCGAAGCGGTCCGAGAGCCGGCCCGCCGAGATGGCACCGAACGCTGCACCGAAGAGCAGGGTGGAGGTCACGAGTCCCTCGGTCAGCGGGGTGAGGCCGAGGTCCCGCTGCATGAACGGCAGGGCGCCGTTGATGACGCCCGTGTCGTAGCCGAAGAGGAGCCCGCCAAACGTGGAGAAGAGCGCCACGCGCCGCATGAACCGCTTGGGATTCGATGCTCCACCGGTTCTCCGGACGGCGGCTTCCTGGACATCGGAGTCAGCGTCGGAAACGGGCGCGGCCGCGCGCGGAGCTGAGTTCGTCAGTGTTCCGTCGGACTTCGTCATAGGCTCGCCTTCTCGATGCGCTGCGTCATGGTCTCCAGCTGGTAGCGGGAGACCTCGGCAGCGTTGTCGTCCTCTGCGAAGACGCTCGAGACCATGACGGTGTCCTCGCGGTCGAGGAAGCCGATTTCCTTCAGGCCGCCGAAGAACTCGTCCCAGTTGACGTCGCCGTCGCCGATTTTCAGGTGCTGGTGCACCCGCACCGGGTTTCCGGGCGGGTTGGTGATGTAGCGCAGCCCGTGCGAGGCGTGGTGGTTCATGGTGTCGGCTACGTGGACCAGGCGCAGCTTGTCCCCCGCGGCCCGCATGATCTCCAGCGGCTCGTTCTTCATGTGKAAGCTGTGCGAGGCCACGTAAACCAGGCCCACATTCTTCGAGTTCAGCCCACGGATCACACGGATCGCGGCGAGGCCTTCCTCGACGAAGTCGTCCGGGTGCGGATCGATCAGCAGGTAGATCCCCTCCCGCTCGATGATCGGCAGCAGTTCCTCCATTGACCGGTAGAAGGCACGCTCGGATTCCTCGGCCTTCTCCGGCCGGCCGCTGAATTCGGTGTTCATGGTGCCGACGCCGAGGTCCACGGTGATCTGGATGGCGCGCTTCCAGTAGCGGACGGCCGCCTCACGGGCATCCTCGTCCGGGCCGGACCAGCGCAGCACGGGCAGCACCGAGGCGATTTCGATTCCCGTGTCCTTGCAGGCCGCCTTCAGCTTGCCCACAAGCTCGTCGTCGGCCTTCGGGTGGTTGAAGAACGGGATGAAATCGGCGTGCGGGGTCATCTGCATGTATTTGTAGCCGAGGTCGGCGACTACGCGCGGGAACTCGAGGAGTCCGTGGCTGTGGTGGAACGGCGTGGGGTCAAGGGCGATTTTCACTTCTGAACACTCCATTGTRGATCTGGCGGGCGTGCGGCCGGCCGGCGCCGTTTATTTAGCAGTAGAGGGCGCCGGCCGGCAGGGTTCCTAGCGGTAGAGGGCAGGCTTGGCGTTGAGTTTCACAGCGACCTTTTCGCCGTTCTTCTGCGCTTCGACGCCGGCCTCGCAGCAGGCGGCGGTGGCGTAGCCGTCCCAAGCGGTGGGGCCGCCGATCTCGTCGCGGAGGGCCGCGTCGACCCAGGACTGGATTTCGACGTCGTACGCCGCCCCGAAACGCTCCTCGAAGCCGGGGGTGACAGTGCCGMCCCAGTGGCCGTTGCTGCGGGTGTACGGGCCTTTGTCCCCGCCGATGCTGACGATGCCGTCCTCGAAGGAGGCCTGGGTGGCCACTTCGTAGCCGAACTTCGCGTTGACGTAGATCTCGACGTCGGCCAGGACGCCGGATTCGGTCTCGATCAGGACGTGCTGCGGGTCGTGCTGACCGGCCGGGGCGTTCCGGGTGGGCTTGCCGAGGCGGACCTGGACCGATGTGATTTCCTCGCCGGTGAAGTAGCGGATGGCGTCGAACTCGTGGACCACGGAGTCGTTGATCAGCATCTCGTTGGTGAAGCCCGCCGGGGTGGTGGGGTTCCGGTGCTGGTAGTGCAGCATKAGCAGTTCGCCGAGTTCGGAGTCGCGGATGATCTTGCCAAGGGCGGCGTATTCGGCGTCGAAGCGGCGCATGAAGCCGACCTGGATGCGCTTGTGGCCGAGCTTTTCTTCGGCCTCGACGATCTTCCAGGCGGACTCTGCATCCGGGGTGAKCGGCTTCTCGCAGAGGATCGGGATGTCCTTGGCGAGAGCCTTGAGCAGGATGTCCTCGTGCAGGAAGCCKGGGGTGGCGATCAGCACGGCGTTGACGTCGCCGTTGTTGAGGGCTTCGTCGGCGTCGGCCAAAGCGACAGCGCCCGGGATRCCTTCGATGGCGGCCTGCGCCCGGGCGAGATCGACGTCGACGACGGCGGCGACTTCTGCGCCGTGGATGCGGGTGTTAAGCCGCTGGATGTGGTCTGCGCCCATACGGCCGGCGCCGATAACGGCGACGCGGAGGATCTTGGTCATGGTGGGTTCCTTCGAGTTCTAGTTGACGGCGGTGCGGGAGCCGCAGGAGAGCAGGTAGTTGCGGGTGCGCTTGGCGATCGGCATCGGGACGTCGAAGGCCACGGGGTACATGTCCTGTTCCACAATGCCAAAGATCGGGCGGTTGAGCGCCTCGACGGCTTCGATGACGGCGCGAAGGTCCGGCAGGCCGTTCGGCGGTTCGGTCATGACGCCGGCCAGGTTGGCGGCGGCCCAGGTCATGTTTTCCTCGTTGACTTGTCTGAGGACGTCCGGGTTGATCTGCTTGAGGTGCAGGTAGCCGATCCGGTTCGGGTAGTTCTTGATCAGGTCGAGGCTGGAGGCCCCGCAGTATTCGGCGTGGCCGGTGTCCAGGCAGAGGTTGAGGTACTTGGAGTCCGTGGCGGCGAGGAGGGTCTCGATGTCCTCCTGAGCGCCGACATGGGAGTCGGCGTGGGAGTGGAACTGCTGCTTCAGGCCGAAGTCCTMCAGCAGGGTCTTGCCCAGGCGGTTGTGGCCRGTGAAGAGGTCGCTCCAGGCCTTTTCGGTGAGCTTGCCGCTCTCCACGGCCTCGCCGGTGACGTCGTCGCGCCACATGGCCGGGATGACCACGATGTGTTCCCCGCCCATCGCGGCGGTGAGTTCGGCGACCTTGCGGGCCGGTTCCCAGGCGGTTTCCCACTGGTCCAGGCCGCGGTGGAAGGCGGTAAATACGGTTCCTGCGGTGACCTTCAGGTCGCGGGCCTTGAGCTCTTCGGCCAGGCGGGCCGGATCGGTGGGCAGGTAGCCGTAAGGGCCGAGCTCGATCCATTTATAACCGGATTCGGCGACCTCGTCCAAGAAGCGTTCCCACGGGGTCTGCTGGGGGTCATCCGCGAACCAGACGCCCCAGGAGTCCGGCGCGGTGCCGATGATCAGCTTGTTCTCTGTCATTTCCATTCCTTCTCATCGATTGCCCCGCAGGTGCCGTTTTGGACGCTCAAAACGGCGGTTGCGGAGCAATCGATCGTGGTTGTTGGGTGGCGGTGGGTGGGCCCACGCCGCCAKGGTTCCCTGGCCGAGCTTKCGAGGCGAGGGTGGCGGTGGGGACTAGTTGGAGGGGAAGTTGTAGGAGGCTCCGGAGGCGTGATGCGTTTCCGGCCAGCGGGAGGTGACGACCTTGCCGCGGGTGTAGAAGGAGACGCCTTCGGGGCCGTAGATGTGCTTGTCGCCAAAGAGCGAGGCCTTCCAGCCGCCGAAGGAGTGGTACGCCACCGGGACCGGCAGGGGCACGTTGATGCCGATCATGCCCACGGTGACGGAGCGCTGGAACTTGCGGGCGCTGGCGCCGGAGGAGGTGAAGATCGCGGTGCCGTTGCCGTAGGGGTTGGCGTTGATCAGGGCGATGCCGGCGTCGAGGTCCTCCACGCGGACCACGACGAGGACGGGGCCGAAGATTTCCTCGGTGTACGYGGTCATCCCGGCCGTGACGTGGTCCAGGACGGTGGGGCCCACCCAGAAGCCGTCCTCGTGGCCGGGGACGACGAGGTCGCGGCCGTCGACCACCATGGCGGCGCCGGCGGCTTCGGCTTCGGTGACGATCTTCACGATGCGTTCCTTGGAGGCCGGGGTGATGACCGGGCCCATTTCGGCGTCGGGCACGGTGCCGTTGTTGACCTTGACGGCCAGGGCGCGTTCCTCGACCTTCTTGACCAGCAGGTCCGCGGCCTCGCCGACGGCGACGGCGACGGAGATGGCCATGCAGCGTTCGCCGGCGGAGCCGAAGGCGGCGGCGGCGAGGTGGTCGGCAGCGTTGTCGAGGTCGGCGTCGGGCAGAATGATCGCGTGGTTCTTMGCCCCGCCCAGGKCCTGGACGCGCTTGCCGTGCTTGGTGGCGGTCTCGTGGACGTACTTCGCGATCGGAGTGGAGCCGACGAAGGAGATGCCGTCCACGTCCGGGTGGGTCAGGAGGCCGTCGACGGTTTCCTTGTCGCCGTGCAGGACCTGGAAGACGCCGTCGGGCAGGCCGGCCTGCTTCCACAGCTTGGCCAGGAGCATGGAGGCGGAGGGGTCGCGTTCGGAGGGCTTGAGGATGAAGGCGTTGCCKGTGGCGATCGCMATCGGGGCCATCCACAGCGGCACCATGACCGGGAAGTTGAACGGGGTGATGCCGGCGACGACGCCGAGCGGTTCGCGGAAGGAGAAGACGTCGATACCGGTGGAGACCTGGTCCGAGTAGTCGCCCTTGAGCAGCTGCGGGATGCCGCAGGCGAACTCGATGACCTCCAGGCCGCGGCCGATCTCGCCCTTGGCGTCGGAGAGGACCTTCCCGTGTTCGGCGGTGATCAGTTCGGCGAGCTCGTCGATGTGGGCCGCGACGAGTTCGCGGAACTTGAACAGCACGGCGGTGCGCTTGGCCAGGGAGATGTCGCCCCAGGTGTCGGCGGCGGCGCGGGCGGCGGCGACGGTGGCGTCCAGGTCTGCCCGGTTRGCCAGCCGCAGCTCCGCGGAGATCGCGCCGGTCGCGGGGTTGTAGACGGGCTGGGTGCGGGTGCCCTCGCCGGAGGTTTCGGCCCCGTTGATGAAGTGGCTGATGGTGGTGACGGTCGTCGTTGACATGGTGATGGACTTCMTTGGTCTGTGGCTGTTCGTGGTGATGAAGGGGGTCAGCCGAGCAGCTTGCKCTGCCGGCTCTTGTGGTCGACGTAGGTCTGGAAGGCCTGCTTCGTGGATTCGAGCTCGGAGACCTGGGAGACCGGAACGTCCCACCACGACTCGGAGCTGGGGGCATCCAGCAGCGGGTCAGATTCGACGTGGATGACGATCGGGCCGCCGTTTTCCGGGGCGGCCTTGGYGTCGCGGATGGCCTGCTCAAGCTCGGCAATGACCTTCTCGCCGGGTTCGATCCGGATCACCTTCACGCCGAGGGACTCTGCGTTCAGGGCCAGATCCACCGGCAGCCGCTCGCCGTCGTCGAAGCTGTGGTGTTCCTCATCCAGGGCCCGGTACTGGGTGCCGAAGCGCTGCGAGCCGAGGGACTCGGAGAGCGAGCCGATCGAGGCGTAGCCGTGGTTGTGGATCAGGACCACGATCAGCTTGATCCGTTCGGCGACGGCGGTGACGAGTTCGGTGTGCATCATCAGGTAGGAGCCGTCCCCCACCATCACGACGACGTCGCGCTGCGTCCCGCCCTTCGCGGCTTCGGCCAGGGCGGCGCGCTTGACGCCGAGGCCGCCGGGGATTTCGTAGCCCATGCAGGAGTAGGCGTATTCGACGTGGTAGCCGAACGGGTCCCGCACGCGCTACATCTTGTGCAGGTCACCGGGCAGGGACCCGGCGGCGCAGATGACGACGTCCGCCGCGTCCATGGCGCGGCTCGTGGCACCRATGATCTCGTTCTGCGCCGGCAGCGGCGTGAAGCGGGTGTCGAAGGCCGTGTCCACGGTGGCGTTCCAGCGGGCCTTCTCGTTCGCGATCTGCTGCTCGAGGTCCGCGCCGATCCGGTRGCCGCCGAGGGCTTGGTTCAGCTTCACCAGGGCCTTGCKGGCGTCCGCGACGATCGGCAGGGAGGTGCCGTGCTTGTAGGCGTCGATGGCGGCAACGTTGATGTTGATGAACTTCACGTCCGGGTTCTGGAACGCGGTCCGGGACGCGGTGGTGAAGTCCTCGTAGCGGGTGCCGATGCCGATAATGAGGTCCGCTTCCGCGGCGATGGCGTTGGCCGCCGTCGTGCCGGTGGAGCCGATCGCGCCGAGGGAGAACTTGTGGTCCCAGGGCAGGACGCYGACGCCGGCCTGGGTGTTGCCCACCGGGATGCCGGTCAGTTCGACGAACTTGGCGAGTTCTTTGTTGGCGTAGGCGTAGAGGACGCCGCCGCCGGCGATGATCAGGGGGCGCTTGGCGGCGCGGATCGCGTCGGCGGCGCGGCGGATGTCCTCGTCGTCGGCGTCGGGGCGGCGGATCCGCCATTCGCGTTCGGCGAGGAATTCCTCGGGCACGTCGAAGGCCTCGGCCTGGACGTCCTGCGGCAGCGAGATCGTAACCGCGCCGGTCTCGGCCGGGTCGGTCAGGACACGGAGGCCGTGGTGGAACGCGGAAAACAGCTGCTCGGGCCGGGAGACGCGGTCAAAGAACTTCGACAGCGGACGGAAGGCGTCGTTGACGGTGATGTCGTAGGCGTAGGGCTGCTCAAGCTGCTGCAGCACGGGGTMGGCGGCACGGGTGGCGAAGGTGTCACTGGGCAGCAGCAGGACCGGCAGCCGGTTGGTGGTGGCCAGCGCCGCGCCGGTGAGCAGGTTTGAGGAACCCGGGCCGATCGAGGTGCTGATCGCGAACGTCTGGCGGCGCCGGGTGTGCCGGGCGTAGCCGACAGCCTGGTGTGCCTGGGCYTGTTCGTTGCGGCCCTGATAGTACGGCATGATCGTCGGATCGAGCTGCTGGTACTGCTTGAGGGCCTGTCCAACGCCGGCAACGTTGCCGTGGCCGAAGATGCCGAACGTGCCCGGAATCAGGCGTTCCCGGAAGTCCTGGCCGCCGATCGAATCGACGGTGTACTGCTTGGACAGGTATTCCACGACAGCCTGGGCGACTGTCATTCTGCGTGTTCCTGAGGCAGTTCTCATTCCCATGGGAAGTTACTCCGATGCTTCTTCGGTGCGGGTGGATTCGGTGCGGGGATCGTCCGTGTGGTGCAGCAGCGAGGCGGCGGTGGCCACGGCGCCGGCGACGTCGCCGTCATGCGGGTACAGCAGGGTCCGGCCGACCGTGAGACCCTGGACACCCGGCAGGGCCAGGGCCGCCTGCCAGCTGGCGAAGACGTCCTCCTGGCTGCCCTCGGGGTMTCCGCCGAGGAGCACGGTGGGCATGGTGGTGGACGCCATGACGCGTTCCATYTCGGCCACCACAGGGAGCTTCATCCAGGTGTAGGCGCTGGTGGAACCCAGGCCCTCGGCGATCCCAACTGACTTGATGACGGCGTTGGTGGAGAGGTCGTTGCGGACCTTGCCGCCTTCGCGGACGGAGAGGAACGGTTCCACCATGGCGATCAGCTTGCGCTCGGCCAGGGAATCGATCGCCCGTGCGGTTGCTTCCAGGGTGGCCACCGTGTCCGGGTCGCCGAGGCAGATGCGGGTCAGCATCTTGCCGCCGTCGGCGCCCAGGGCCTCGAGAGCGGCCGCGGTGTGGCCGGTGAAGCGGTCATCGAATTCGTTGACCAGGCCGGAGAGCCCGCCGCGGTTCATGGAGCCGAAGAGCAGCTTGCCTTCGAGCGCGCCGAGCAGGAGAAGGTCGTCCATGATGTCCGGCGAGGCCAGGACACCGTCGACGTCCGGGTTGGCCAAGGCAATCTGTAGGCGGTCCAGGAGCTGGCGGCGGTCGGCCATGGCCACGGGATCGCTGCCGACCGCGAGGGCCCCGCGGGCGGGGTGGTCGGCGGCGACGATGAAGTTCTGCTGGCCGGCCTTGACGCCGGGGTGGCGGCGCCGGGCCTTCGCGGCGCGGGCGATCGCGTCCGGGTCTTCGAGCCGGATGATGCTCAGGTGCTCGTAGCGGCGGGGGTCATCGCCCAGCGTGAGGSTGGCGGCGGCTGGGTTGACACTCACAGTGTTGCTCCTTCGGTGGCGTACGAACCCGGTGCCAGGCGGCCGCGTTCGGCGAGCAGGCCCGTGACTTCTTCCGGCGTCGGCATCGCGTCGGCGCAGGACAGGCGGGAGGCGACCAGAGCGCCGGCTGCGTTGGCGAAGTCGAGCACCTGCGCCAGCGGCCAGCCGGAGAGCAGACCGTGGCAGAATGCACCGCCGAAGGAGTCCCCGGCGCCGAGGCCGTTGACGGTTTCCACCGGCACCGGGGCGGAGACGATGCGTTCGGTGCGGGTCTTGGCCATGACGCCTTCCGGGCCAAGCTTCACGACGGCGATTTCGACGCCGGCGGCGAGCAGCCGGTCGGCCTGTTCGTCCGGGGTGCCCTCACCGACGGCGACAGCGCATTCCTTGTCGTTGCCGATTGCCACGGTGACGTGCGGCAGGATCTTTGCAACCTGTTCCCGGGCTTCCTCCTCGGAGGCCCAGAACATCGGCCGGTAGTCGAGGTCCAGGATGGTGAACTGGCCTGGCTTCAGCCCGGTGCGGGGACGCGCCTCGTGGGCCTTGATGTGGGCGGTGCGGCTGGGTTCCTGGCAGAGGCCGGTGACGGTGGACCAGAAGATTCCGGCGTCCCGGATGGCATCCAGGTCCAGTTCCTCAGCCTTGATCTGCAGGTCCGGTGCCGTGGGGAACCGGCCGTAGAAGTAGAGCGGGAAGTCTTCCGGCGGCTTGATCGCGCAGAACGTGACCGCGGTGGGCMATTCCTTGACGGAGGTGACGTAGGAATCGTCCACGTTGAACTTGCGCAGCTCGCGGTGCAAGTATTTGCCGAAGGCATCGTCGCCGGTGCGGCTGATGACGGCCGCGCGGCGGCCATGGCGGCCAGCGGCGACCGCTACGTTGGACGGGGATCCGCCAAGGTACTTTCCGAAGGATGTGACATCCTCCAGATCCACCCCGATGTCGTTCGGGTAGATATCAACGCTGATTCGCCCGATCGTGAGCAGTTCGTGGGTCACGGTGATCGTGGACCTTTCTGGTGTGAACTCGGTACCTTTTCGCAGCCTGAGCTTCGGTGCGTAGGGGCCGGCGTGAGCCGGGCCACATCCACTACTTTGCCCTAGAATCCATGTACTGTCAAAGGTTTGTACTGACATATTTACAACTTGACACGGGAGGCACTGACGGCGCCGTGGAGGGGCCGTCCTGACGGCCGCAGGACGGCCCTCGGCTACTGACTGGGGACCCCAAGTTCGCCGGTCATGTACTGGGCCCGGCCAAATCCGAACGACCAGTCCCCGGCCGTGTTTTCGACGTAGCCAATGAAGACGTCCTCGCCGGAAACCCCTACGGCGGCCAGTTTTTCCGCGATGGCGGAAAACAGGGACTGCTTCGCCGGCTGACTGCGGCCGGCCTGGGTGAAGATCTGGATCATCACGACATCCGATGTGCGGTCAAAGCCGAGGCCGGCGTCCTGGGCGACGATTTGCCCGGCCGGATGCTCAGTCAGGATGTGGAAGTAGTCCCGTTCCKGAATCCCGTATTCAGCCACGATCGCAGCATGGATTCCCTGGCTGAGTCCCTGCAGCTGCTCAGTGGTGCGGCCCTGATTGACGTCGATTCGCACGAGAGGCACTCGCATCTCCTTTGGTAGTTTGTCCTGACATACTAACAAAGTTCGCAAGGGTGGCGCAAGGATTCCCGGGCGGCACGCAGTAGCGCGGGGATCCTGAGCACCCCTCCTGAGGTGCGGGAGGGACGTCAAGTGACCCCGCGTTGGGGTATTGCGCGGGCGCAAGCCCAGGCGTAGCGTTAACAACCAGAAGGTTGATCAACATTGAGGTTGAATAATGCGACGTTTAAGCCACGAGCTTTGAGCATTGATTTCGAGCACTGAAGAGGAGGCCCCACCCCGTGGATTCCAGCGACGACGGCGAGCTCGACGCGGCCTTCCTGGCCCTCGCCGATCCCGTCCGGCGCCGCATCATTGCCCGGCTCAGCCGGGGTCCGGCCACCGTCAATGAACTGGCGGAGCCGTTCGCGATCACCAAACAGGCGGTCTCGAAACACATCCAGGTCCTCGAGCAGGCGCAGCTGGTCACGCGCACCCGTGACGCCCAGCGCCGGCCCGTTCACCTGAACCCCGCACGGCTTGAGGCGCTCACCGCCTGGATCGACCAGTACCGGCTGATCCGCGAGGGCCAGTACCGCAGCCTTGACGCCGTGCTTGAAACCCGCGCCGCGCAGGGCGGCACACAGGTAAAGGACGCATCATGAGCAACGCACTGACACTGACGGTCCCCGCGGKACTCCCCTTCATCGACTTCGAGCGCGACTTCGACTTCCCGGTCTCCGAGATCTTCCGGGCGCATCAGGACCCCGAACTCGTCGCCCAGTGGCTCGGGCCGCGGAGGATGCGCATKACCATTGACCACTACGACTTCCGGACCGGCGGCAGCTACCGCTACACCCACACCGCGCCGGACGGCAGCGCGTATGTTTTCAGCGGCGTCTTCCACACCGTCCGCGAGAACGACTTCGCKATCCAGACCTTCGAGTTCGACGGCTACCCGGATGTGGTGAGCCTCGATTCYATGACCTTCGTGGACCTGGGCGGCGGCCGGTGCCGGCTCATCGGCCACGCGGTCTACCCCAGCGTGGAGGCGCGCGACGGCATGGCGCAGTCCGGGATGGAGGGCGGCATGTCCGAGGGCTACGACCGGCTCGAAGAAATCCTMACCGGGGCAAAGGTCTAGCCGGAGCCCCAAATACATCGAACACAAAGTACGACGGCGGCAGGGCCACCTCCGCCGGGAAGGTGGCCCTGCCGCCGTCGTACTTAAACAAACAACGCGGGTTCACTTCGCGCCCGTCCCAGCGAGTGGGACGGGCCGTAAGTGACCCCGCGTTGCTTTTCGTGCGTGGTGCTTCGAACTAAAGGGTTGCGAAGACCTCGCGCAGGAGCTTGGCGGTCTCCGACGGCGTCTTGCCGACCTTGACGCCGGCAGCCTCKAGGGCTTCCTTCTTGGCCTGGGCGGTGCCCGCGGAGYCGGAGACGATGGCGCCTGCGTGGCCCATGGTCTTGCCTTCGKGAGCGGTGAAGCCGGCCACGTAGCCGACGACCGGCTTCGTGACGTGTGCCTTGATGTAGTCGGCGGCACGCTCTTCGGCGTCGCCACCGATTTCGCCGATCATGACGATCGCCTTGGTCTCCGGGTCAGCTTCGAAGGCCTCGAGGGCATCGATGTGGGTGGTGCCGATGACCGGGTCGCCGCCGATGCCGATGGCGGTGGAGAAACCKAGGTCGCGCAGTTCGTACATCATCTGGTAGGTCAGGGTGCCTGACTTGGAGACAAGGCCGATGGGGCCCTTGCCCGTGATGTTGGCCGGGGTGATGCCGACGAGGGCCTCACTCAGGGTGATGATGCCGGGGCAGTTCGGGCCGATGATGCGGGTGACCTGCTTGCCGTTGGCGTCAACCTTGGACTGGGCCAGCGCCCAGAACTCGGCTGAATCCTGGACCGGCACGCCTTCGGTGATGACCACGACGAGGCCGATGCCGGCCTCGATGGCTTCAACGACGGCGTCCTTGGTGAAGGCCGGCGGCACGAAGACGATGGAAACGTCAGCGCCGGTGTCGGCMATGGCTTCCTTGACGGTGCCGAAAACGGTGATCTCGGTGTCGCCGTGCAGGACCGTGGTGCCGGCCTTGCGGGCGTTGACGCCGCCAACAACGTTGGTGCCGGCCTTGAGCATCAGGGCGGTGTGCTTGGTGCCTTCGCCGCCGGTGATGCCCTGGACGATGACCTTGGAGTCCTTGTTCAGATAAATAGACATAGTCGAGTCCCTCTACTTCGCTGCGTTGGCGAGCTCGGCAGCCTTGTCGGCGCCCTCGTCCATGGTGGCGGCCAGAGTAACCAGCGGGTGGTTGGCCTCGGCCAGGATGCGKCGGCCTTCCTCAACGTTGTTGCCGTCGAGGCGGACTACCAGCGGCTTGTTCGCGGAGTGGCCCAGCTCGGCCAGTGCACCGACGATGCCCTTGGCGACGGCGTCACAGGCRGTGATGCCACCGAAGACGTTGACGAAGACGGACTTGACCTGCGGGTCGCCCAGGATGACGTCGAGGCCTGCTGCCATAACCTCGGCGGAAGCTCCACCGCCGATGTCCAGGAAGTTAGCGGGTTTGACGTTGCCGTGGTTCTCGCCGGCGTATGCAACGACGTCGAGGGTGGACATGACCAGACCGGCACCGTTACCGATGATGCCGACTTCGCCGTCCAGCTTGACGTAGTTGAGGTCCTGCGCCTTGGCCTTGGCCTCGAGGGGGTCAGCAGCGTCCTTGTCTTCAAGGTGAGCGTGCTTGGGGTGGCGGAAGTCGGCGTTMTCGTCGAGGGACACCTTGCCATCGAGGGCAACAATGTCACCGGCGCCGGTCAGGACCAGCGGGTTGACCTCCACAAGGGTGGCGTCTTCCTTCTTGAAAACGTCCCAGAGCTTCAGGATTACGCTGGCGACCTTGCCACGCAGTTCCTCGGCGAAGCCTGCGGCGGCGACGATTTCGTCGGCCTTGGCCTGGTCGATGCCCACGGCCGGGTCGATCGAGATCTTGGCCAGGGCTTCGGGTCGCTCAACGGCGAGCTGCTCKATTTCCATGCCGCCTTCAACCGAGCACATGGCCAGGTAGTTGCGGTTGGCCCGATCCAGAAGGACGGAGAAGTAGTATTCCTCGGCGATGTCTGCACCCTGGGCGATCATCACGCGGTGGACGGTGTGGCCCTTGATGTCCATCCCGAGGATGTTGGTGGAGTGTTCAAACGCTTCGTCAGCGGTCTTCGCGACCTTGACGCCGCCGGCCTTGCCGCGGCCTCCGGCCTTGACCTGCGCCTTTACGACAGTTACGCCGCCGATTTTCTCGGCAGCTGCCTTTGCTTCTTCAGGGGTGTGCGCCACGATKCCAGCAAGCACGGGTACACCGTGCGCCTCGAACATATCGCGCGCCTGATATTCAAACAKGTCCACGGTTTAGTGTCCTTCTACGTCGAAGTAGTTTCTGTACAGCCGGACCCCACGTACTCGCGGTTACCGGGCTGCGGAATAAACGCACCCTGCGACAAGCTTGGAAACGAGCCACACGGCGCAATGCTCCTCTGGGAACTCTAGTCCTTCGATCGGACCAGCCCGTTCCAGAGTACCCGTTATGTGAGTAAGGACACTATTCTATGGAGCGTAGAAAAACCGCTAGATTACGCGGTTTTTGGGGTGTCCGACGGCGTGCGGGCAGACCGTGCGGCCCTGTCAGATGCACCTTCGTAACGTAGGCGGGAGGAGCCGGCGCCAACGCCGGCTGATGCGCAGCGGCCGGCAGATGCGTGCTCGGCTGGGGCCGGCGAGCGGCCATGCGCAATGGCCTTCTGGCGCGTGCGCTGGCGGGGCCGGCGCCGGGCACCTCCCCTAGGCGTCCAGCTTGGTCAGCGGCGCGTAGCGCAGCAGCAGCCGCTTTTCGCCGACGTCGAACTTCACCTTGGCGACCGTCTTGTCCCCGGCGCCCTCCACGGCAAGGACGGTGCCGTTGCCGAAGCTGGTGTGGTTGACCTTGTCCCCCACGCTGACGGCGACGATTTCCTTCTGCGGCTGGACCCTGTTCTTCGCCACGGCGGCGGGAACATCGGCGTTGAAGCCCGCGGACKGGCTGGCGCCGGCGCCGCGGGGCGTTCCGGCACCCCAGAATGATCCGCTGTAGCGGCTGGAACCGATCGCGGGACCGCTCCCCCAGCCGCCGCCCTGGCGGCTGGCGCCTTCCCGCTTCCATTCCACGAGTTCGGCCGGGATCTCCTCGATGAACTGGCTKGCCGGGTTGTACTGGCTCTGGCCCCACATGCTGCGGACCTCGGACCGGGTGAGGTAKAGGCGCTTCCGGGCGCGGGTGAGTCCGACGTAGGCCAGCCGGCGTTCCTCGGCCAGTTCCTTGGGATCGGTGGCGGAGCGCTGGTGCGGGAACAGCCCGTGCTCCATGCCGGTGAGGAACACGACCGGGAATTCCAGCCCCTTGGCCGTGTGGAGGGTCATGAGCGTGACGACGCCCAGACGCTTGGCCTCGGCCACCGCGGCGTCAATATCTGCGCCCGGCGCATCGGGAATCTGATCGGCGTCGGCCACGAGGGACACCTGCTCCAGGAAGGCTCCGAGGGAGCCTTCGGGGTTGTCGCGTTCGTATTCGCGCACGACGGCGACGAGTTCCGCCAGGTTCTCGACCCGCGATTCGTCCTGGGGGTCCGTGCTGGAGCGCAGCGCCGCGAGGTAGCCGGTCTGTTCGAGCACGGCTTCCAGAGCGGCGGCGGCACCMGAGCCGGAGGCCACCTCGGCGAGGTCGTCGAGGAGTTTCACGAAGCCCAGCACGGCGTTGACCGAGCGGGTTGCCATGCCCGGGGCTTCGTCGGCGCGCCTCGCGGCGGCCATGAAGGAGGTGCGGTCGCGCTCGGCAAGGGCGGCGACAGCCCCCTCGGCACGGTCGCCGATGCCACGCTTGGGTTCGTTGAGGATCCGGCGGAGGTTGACGTCGTCGTCCGGGTTGACCAGAACCCGCAGGTAGGCGAGGGCGTCCTTGATTTCCTTGCGCTCGTAGAAGCGGGTGCCGCCGACCACCTTGTACGGCAGGCCCACGCGCACCAGGACGTCTTCGATCGAGCGGGACTGGGCGTTGGTGCGGTAGAAAATGGCGACGTCGCCGGGACGCAGATTACCCTCGTCCTGCAGACGGTMGATTTCCTTGGCGATGAACTGCGCTTCGTCGTGCTCGTTCTCGCCGACGTAGCCGACGATCTTTTCGCCGTCGCCCTCGGCCGTCCAGAGCCGTTTCTCCGGCCGGTTGGGGTTGCGCGAGATGACCGAGTTGGCGGCGCTGAGGATGGTCTGGGTGGAGCGGTAGTTCTGCTCGAGCTTGATGGTCCGGTCGTCCGGGTAGTCCTTCTCGAACTCCACGATGTTGCGGATGTCCGCGCCGCGGAAGGCGTAGATGGACTGGTCGGAGTCGCCCACCACAGTKAGCTCGGAGGCCTCGGGCCCCTCGCCGACGATCTCGCGCACCAAGGCGTACTGGGCGTGGTTGGTGTCCTGGTATTCGTCCACGAGGACATGCCGGAAGCGGCGCCGGTACGAGTCGGCGAGCGCCGGGAAGGCCCGGAACATGTAGACGGTCTGGGCGATCAGGTCATCGAAGTCCATGGCGTTGGCCTGGCGCAGGCGCTGGGTGTAGCCCTTGAAGACCTCGGCGACGGCCTGTTCGAAAGGATCGTTGTAGTTGGCGCTGGAGGCGTAAGAGTCGTCGTCGATCAGCTCGTTCTTGRGCGCGGAAATCTTGTGCTGGATGGCCTTGGGCGCGAAGCGCTTGGGGTCGAGGTCCAGGTTCTTGGCGACGAGCGTGATCAGGCGCAGCGAGTCCGCGGAGTCGTAGATGGAGAAGTTGGAATTGAGTCCGACGTTCTTCGCCTCGCGGCGCAGGATCCGGACGCAGGAGGAGTGGAAGGTGGAGATCCACATGGTCTTTGCCCGGGCGCCGACCAGGACCTCGATGCGTTCCCGCATCTCTGCCGCGGCCTTGTTGGTGAAGGTGATGGCCAGGATCTCGCCGTGGTGCGCCCGGCCAGTGGCGATCAGGTAGGCGATCCGGTTACTGAGCACCCGGGTCTTGCCCGAGCCGGCGCCGGCCACGATCAGCAGGGCGCTGCCGGCGTGCTTCACGGCTTCTTCCTGCTGCGGGTTCAGGCCTTCGAGGAGCTCGCTCGCGTTCGGAAGCTGTGGACGGTCCCAAGCGTTGCCGGGGCCGCTGCCGAGGGCGTGGCCCGGGGCGCTGCCGTCCGGGCCGAAGCCGTTGCCGGCCGGGCCKAAGCCGGCCCCCGAATCCAGCCCCGGAAGGCCGGTCCCGGCAGGCTCTTTGGTGCCTGCCGCCGCCTTGGAGGCAGCTTGGAARGGTCCGTCGGCATAAGGGTMAAACAACATATCCATGGTGTATCTAAGTCTAGGCGGTGGCGCTGACAGCCGCGTCCGCCCCTCAGGACATGCCCTCCGCCGCCCGCAGCCACCGGACATAATCCCCTTATGACCAGTCCTGGCCGCAAAGAATGAGCATGTCCCACGGTCGCCGGGTTGCGGGCTGAGCATGTCCCCCGGAGCCTGCGCCATGTGGAATGAGCATGTCCCACGAACGCTGGGCTCCGAGCGGGACATGCCCTCCTGAGCCAGCAACCAGCGGACATAGTCCCCCTATGCCCACTCCTGGCCGCAAAGAATGAGCATGTCCCGGGGCCGCTTCGCCGTGGGATGAGCATGTCCCCCGGCGAGGTCCTGCGGATTGAAAAGGCTAGCCGACCGAGCCGGAGACGAGTGCGGCACGCAGCTGGCGCACCGCCGTCGTGCCTCCCGCGATGAACCAGTCCAGACCGTTGACTCGCACGACGTCGGTCGCGCCGCCGGCCGCCTCGACGATTGCCTTGCCCGGCAGCCAGTCCCACTCGGGGMAACTGTGCTGGAACCAGCAGCCGAGCTCGCCGTCGGCCACCCGGCTAAGGTCAYAGGAGCCGGATCCGAACATCCGCAAGGCCGCTGCCGATGTCGCTGCCGCATGCCAGGGCATGGCACACATCGGATCGGCGAGCCACGTCGGGTGGATGTACGTCGCGGCGCCGAGTTCCGAGACCGGGGTGTCCGACCTTCCCTTGCCTCCCGACGCGCCGGGGAGKAACGAGACGAGCTTCTCGCCGTTGAGCGTTGCCGCACGGGAGGTCCCGCCGAGCCAGAGCTTGTCCTCCTCCGGCTGGAAGATGGCGCCGAGCCCTGCACCGGACGGGTCCTTTAGGGCGATGGCCGAGCACCAGTAGGTGGAGCCGTGCAGGAAGTTGTACGTCCCGTCGACGGGGTCGATGACCCAGGTCCGGCCGCTGCTGCCCGCCACGGAAGCGCCCTCTTCGCCCAGGATGCCGTCCTCGGGCCGGCAGCGCCGCAGCTGCTCCAGCACATAGGACTCGGCGGCGTGGTCTGCGGCCGTGACAACGTCAGAGACAGACGTCTTCTGCCGGCCCTCGAGCCCCGCCTGCCGCATCAAGAGCGCCAGCGTGCCGGCCTCGCGGACCAGGGCCTCGGCCAGTTGGTAGTCATCCAGTGACGGGTCAAGATCTGCGGTGCTGTGCCGGCCAAGCCGGTGTTTTCCTAGTTCGGTCACGCGTTCCAGAGTATCGGCGCCCGTTGTCAGTGAACAGCMGGCGCGGGAGGCCGAGCCGGACGGGCGATAATGGAGCCATGGCCAAGACACCCGCGCAGCGGATCAAGAAGCACGGCGCCAATGCGGCGGTCCCCCAACACCACCTCCCGCCGGTGATCAATCCGACCACCGACCGGACCCCGCAGAAGGCACAGAACAACACCCACCTGATTGTGATCGCCGGGGTCGTGGCCAGCCTGTTCCTGTTCTGGTACCTGCATCTGCTCACCCTCAACCAGCTCACGCAGCTGTCGGGCGGCCAGGCCATGCCGGATTCGATGGTGGGCGGTTTCAACCAKGGGTTCGTGGAGCAGCTGCGAGGGGCCATGGACTCCGACGCCCGCGGCCAGCTGAGCTATGTGCACAAGACAGCCGGCATGCTCTTCCCGCTAATCTTCGGATTCACCTGGCTGCTCCTGATCGGAACTAACGTGGCCAAAAAATCCCTGCGCTGGGCGCTGTGGGCATTGCCGCTGCTCTTCGCCGTGGTCAGGCTGTGGGGCAACATCGTGATCGATGCAATGATGTCCGCCGGGACTCTCGACGCCGGTCAGGTGGCCCTGGCCTCCGGGCTCACCGTGGCCGGCTGGGCACTTCTGGCGCTGAGCCTCGTGGCCGGCGGCGTGGCCGTATTCCTCGGACGCAAGGCCACCGCAGCTTCCCCCACCACGGGACATGTCCAGCCTTAGTCCCCGGGCCTGGGCTTGTMCCTCGCACCTGGATTTACCCGTGGAACATGTCCAGCCTTAGTCCGTGGCCCTGGCCTTGTTCCTCGTCCCCGGGTTCGACCACGGGACATGTCCAGCTATGACCCCGAGTACTGGGCCCGGTGGCCTTATGCCCATTCCTCGGTCCCTGCACGGGGCATGTCCCGCGACGCAGCACGGCACCCACGACGGGACATGTCCACCCTTGGTCGCGCCCGCCGAACATCATGTCGTTTTGTGCAGTCTTCGCCKGCAACGAGGGGCATGTCCACCTCGGCGGGAAGTCAGGGCACGTTCGTGAGAAATTCTCGGGCCTGTTCTGCGCGTTGCGGGGCGCCGGCCTTCTCGAAGTGATCTGCGGCTTCCAGCAGGTGTGTCTGTGCCTCGGGAACGTTGCCCATGGCAGCATAGGATCGGCCGAGCAACAGCGATGCCTCGCCCAGAATTTGCGGCGATGTCTTTTCCGCAACCGTGCTGACCTCAGTCAGAATTTCGATGGCCGACTGTGGGTCGCCCGCCAGGAAATTCCAATGACCGCGATTTAGCTTCAACAGAATATGGTCCTCGTCGGAGCCGCCAATGACGTCTGTGGCGAGTTCCGCCCGTTCAATGCAGCGGAGTGTGTCCGCGTCGGCGACCTCGGCGGCCAGGCGCATAGCCGCCGATGCCTTGTTGAACTTTGCCCAGACATCAAGATTTCGCGCCGGCGAAAACGTCTCCGCCGCAAGTTCGTGATACTCAAGCCCCTCGGTCACTTTGTTGCAGAGAAACGCAACATTGCCGATGACCCAGTACGCCTTGCCGACCAGCTGGTCGTCGACCTCGTTGGATATATCGTCGGCCAAAAGCAGACTCTCATCCCAGGCTTCCTCCAACCTTCCGCTTTCGGCGAGGGCCGCGATGAGGGCCTGCCTGGCCTTGACGTTGTTCTCCACATCGCCCGCACCCGAGGACAAAAGCGCGGCTATTCGCGCCGCGTCGGCCGCCTGTCCCAGCATCCCGGCGCCCTGCCTGGCTTTTGCGAGCAGGATATTTGCTTTGCCACGGGCATCTTCAGCCGGGGCTCCAGGAGCGCCATCCACCAACTCGGCTGCAATCACGGCGCAGGCCTCAAAATCGCCGGCGTCGAGCAGATTCTCGGCCTGAAAGAGCCGCATGCCCCAGGCTGCCGCCAAGTCACCATCGTTCCTCGCGATTTCCGAGGCCACCTGCGCACTGCCAGCCGCACGGCCGAAGTCATGGCTGGTTCGATATTCCCGTGCCTGCAGCTCTGCAGCGGCGTAGGAGGGTGAAACAGAGTTTCGTTGCATGCCTCAATTATCCGTTGCCGCGAGAGCGGAATCGAACCAGCCACGCAAGAAGGACCTGCGCAGGCTTCACGCAAGTTTCACCCATGAGCGCGAATATCACACTCCACCACAATTCTTTATAAATCCTTACCTTGTGGCGTGTCGATTTCCACATATACTAAACCTGCACCACATGAGTCACATCAGCCTCTTACGTATCASGAGTTCAAATGAAGAAAATCCTCGCAACGCTCCTCGTCGCTGGCGCGCTGGCCGGCGCCGGTCTGTCCGCCTCAGCAGCAGTGTCTGCCTCAAGCGGTTCGAGCCAGGGCTCTGTTGTAGCGGTCGGCTGGTGGCCGAACTCCACTCAGAAGTAACGGAGACTGTAGTGACA
>NZ_JBFTHK010000021.1:0-40094 GCF_056394205.1 Arthrobacter sp. 10T413_2
GGATCACCTTGAGCATCAGCATGGGGTCGATGTTGCCGCCGGAGAGGACCACCGCCACGGTGCCGGGGTTTTCGATCTTGCCCTCCATGAGCGCCGCGACGCCGACGGCCCCGGCGGGCTCAACCACCATCTTGGCGCGTTCCAGCAGGAAGATCAGCGCCCTGGCCAGGGCGTCTTCGCTGACGGTGACGACGTCGTCGACGAGCTCGCGGATGATGCTGAACGGCAGCTGCCCGGGCCGGCCCACGGCGATGCCGTCCGCCATGGTGGAGACTTTCTTGAGCGGCACGAGGGCGTCAGCGGCGAGCGAGGGCGGGTAGGCGGCGGCGTTCTCGGCCTGGACGCCGATAATG
The DNA here is from genome assembly GCF_056394205.1 of Arthrobacter sp. 10T413_2. Taxonomy (NCBI): domain Bacteria; kingdom Bacillati; phylum Actinomycetota; class Actinomycetes; order Micrococcales; family Micrococcaceae; genus Arthrobacter; species Arthrobacter sp. 10T413_2. The sequence continues at coordinate 354 of NZ_JBFTHK010000021.1, forward strand.
CGGATTTCGCGGCCGAGCTCCTTGGCACGGGCCTTCACGGCGACGGCAACGCCGGCGAGGAGTCCGCCGCCGCCGACGCCCATGAGGATGGTGTCCACGTTCGGGACCTGCTCCAGGATTTCCAGCCCTACTGTGCCCTGACCGGCGACGACGTCGACGTCGTCGAAGGGGTGGACAAAGACCGCGCCGCTCTCATCGGCATAGCGTTTGGCCTCGGCGAGCGCCTCGTCCACGTTGTGGCCGTGCAGCACCACTTCGGCGCCGTGGCTGCGGGTGGCGGCAAGCTTGGGCAGTGCGACGCCGAGCGGCATGTAGATGCGGGCCTTGATGCCGAGGCTCTTGGCCGCGACGGCCACGCCCTGGGCATGGTTTCCGGCGGAGGCCGCCACGACGCCGCGCTTCTTCTCGGCGTCGGAGAGCTTGGCCATGCGCACGTAGGCGCCGCGGACCTTGAACGAACCGGCGCGCTGCAGGTTTTCGCACTTGAGGAAGACCTCGCCGCCCACCATGGTGCCGAGGGCCCGCGATGATTCCACGGGTGTCCGCGTAATAATCCCGTCGAGCAGCTTCTGCGCCTCCAGGACATCGTCCAGCGTGACGGGCAGGCTCTCAAGGGTATTCACGAACTGTTCTCCTTCTTCGGATCAGGCGTCGGTGCCCCGTCCGGCATCGCTGCCCGGAGCACCGCTGTTGGGTGCGGCGCCCTCGCGGCCGGGCGTTCGGCCCGGCAGGTGGACGTCTGTGAAGGTGGTATCTGCGCCGGGCTCAGGGGCAGGGCTCCGCTCTGGTCCCGCGGTTGCCAGCACTTCATCATGTTCCCACGTTCTGCCGGCAATGTAGCGAATCGACGAGTTTGCTACGGCGAGGAGCGGAACGGAGAAGAGCGCGCCGGGGATCCCGGCGAGGTAGGAACCGGCTGCGACCGCCAGGATCACGGCCACGGGGTGGAGGGATACGGCCTTGCCCATGACGAGCGGCTGCAGGATGTGGCTCTCCAATTGCTGGACCAGGAGCACGATCGCCAGCATGATCAGGGCGTTGACCGGTCCGTTGGCGACGAGTGCCAGCAGAACGGCGATGGCGCCGGTGACCAGCGCGCCGACCACCGGGATGAAGGAACCGAGGAAAACCAGCACGCCCAGCGGCAGCGCGAGCGGCACGCCGATGATGGCGGCGCCGACGCCGATTCCCACAGCGTCCACGAACGCGACGAACATCTGGATGCGCGCGTAGCTGACCATGGACGTCCAGCCGCGGCGGCCCGCACCGTCGGTGGCGCGGCGCGCGTTCCGGGGCATGAGACTGACCAGGAAGGCCCAGATTCTCTCCCCTTCCAGCAGGAAGAAGATCAGCACGAACAGCGCCAGTACCAGGCCCGCGGCGAAATGCCCGGCCGTGCTCCCGAATGTCAGGGCACCGCTTAGGATACTGCTGCTGTTGTTCTGCAGCGCGGCCGTGCCTTCCTGGACGTATTTGTCGATCTGGGCGGCCGTCAGCTGCAGAGGGCCCTCCGAGAGCCAGGTCTGGACCTGCTGGACTCCTGTGAGGGCCTGGGACCACAGCTCCCCGAACCCCTGGACGAGCTGCCGCCCCACCAGTGTCAGGGCGCCGATGATCAGGCCGATGAAACCGAGGACCGTGATGGCGACGGCGAGCCCCTTGGGCACGCTCCGCTTGGCCATCCAGCGCACCGCAGGGCTGAGGAGCCCCGCCAGCAGGGCGGCCACCATCACCGGGATGATCAGGAAGCTGACATGGCTGAGCAGCCAGATCAGGCCCCCGACCACCAGCAGGATGAGCCCGGTGCGCCACGCCCAGGCGGCGGCGATCCGCACGCCGTAGGGAATGTCCTGGTCAATCTGTCGGTCGGTCCGCCCCCGGGCCCCGGCACGGGATCCGGCCCCGGCCGCGGAAATGGCAGGTGTTGTGGCGGGTGCGGCGTCCTCAGCTGGCGTCATAGCCCCATAATTCCCTAGCAGTCGTTCAATAGGAAACCGGCAACGGGCAAGTGGAAACCAGCAACCGGCATCCGGCTCTCCGGCTCTCCGGCTCTCCGGCTCTCCGGGTCAGTCTGCGGCCGTCAGCGAGGAGGAGATGCCCCAGCTCATGGAGAACTGCTCCCCCGGCGCCAGCCAGCGAAGGCCCTCGCCGCTGTTGAACGCATTGGCCGGCCCGGTCATCGGCTCAATCGCGACCGCCTTCGTCCGGCCCGGAAATTCCGTCGTTACGAAGACATGGACGTACGCGCAGTTCGCGTCCTGCCAGAGGCTTACCGTCCGCCCGTCAGGTGCCCGCAGCGTGTGCCGGGCGACGCCGCCGTCGAACTCCAGGTCTGTATAGGCCGAATCGAGGTCCAGGTCCCCCACCGGGCGGCCCTCGCGCAGATCGAACTCGCCGCTAACCGGCGCGGTGCTGCGCGGAATAAGGCGGTCATCGGCGACAAGCCGGGTCCGGGCGTTCACGCTGACCGCGAGCTCCTCGCTGGGCACATCCCCCAGCCGCAGGTAGGGGTGGGCGCCGAGCACGAAGGGCGCGGGATCCTGGGAGTCGTTGATGAGGGTCTGGCGCACCACCAGCCCGAGATCCTCGGCCAGTTCGTAACAGACCCGGTGCCGCAGCAGGAACGGGTAGCCGTGCTGCGGGAACACGGCCGCTTCCAGGGTGACGGAGAATTCGTCCTCGTCCACGAGTTCGTAGGAAGAGTTCCGCAGCAGCCCATGGCTGGCGTTGTTGCGGGAGACCTCAGTGATGTCGAGCTGCATTTTCTTGCCGTTCAAATGCCAGACGCCGTCCTCCACCCGGTTGGCCCAGGGCGCCAGGGTGATCCCGGTGGCGCCGGGCGGTATGTCAGCGTCGCCATAGCTCTCCGTCAGGGCCGTGCCGCCGCGGCTGTAAAGGCGCAGCCCGGCGGCGAGTTCGGTGACGACGGCCAGGGCGTCGCCGCGCCGGAGCTCGTACTGCCGCCCGGTCGCATACCGCCGCACGGCGCCATCGGCGGAAGATACAGTGCCGGATGCAGATTGTGTCGCTGTGAGATCCATGGTGACCACCGTACAGACCACCCGGCAACCCGTATACCTTGGATCCATGACTTCCAGAAGCGCAGGTGCCAGGCCATGAACCCTTCCCTGGACAGCGGCGGGCTTGCCGCGCGGTTTGAGTCGGTCTTTGGCGCCCGGCCCGACGGCGTGTGGCGGGCACCGGGACGCGTCAACCTCATTGGCGAGCACACGGACTACAACGAGGGCTTCGTCCTGCCGTTCGCGATCGACCGGGCAGCCCGGGTGGCTGTCAGGATCCGGCCGGACGCCAGCGTCCGCATGCTGTCCACCTTTGGGAACCAGGGGCTGACGACGGCGGACACCGGCGCCCTGACCCGCGCCGGCGCCCGGGGCTGGACCAAGTACCCGCTCGGCGTCATCTGGGCCCTGCAGCAGCAGGGCCTCCCCGTCCCCGGCGTGGACCTGCTCCTGGATTCCGATGTCCCCCGCGGCGCCGGCCTGTCGTCCTCGCATGCGATCGAATGCGCCGTGATCTCCGCGCTGAACGAGCTCACGGCCGCCGGACTCTCCGCCCAGGAGATGGTCTTGGCCACCCAGCGGGCCGAAAACGACTTCGTCGGCGCACCCACCGGCATCATGGACCAGTCGGCCTCGCTCCGGGCCACGGCCGGCCACGCCGTCTTCCTCGACTGCCGGGACCAGAGCGTCCGCCTGGTGCCGTTCGACGCCGACGCCGCGGGGCTGGTGCTGCTGGTCATCGACACCAAGGTCTCGCATTCCCACGCCGACGGCGAGTACGCGGCCCGGCGCGAATCGTGCGAACTTGCCGCCGAAGTACTCGGCGTAGCGGCCCTGCGCGACGTCGGGCTGGAGGACCTCGAGGAGGCCAGCGGGCTCCTCGACGCGGAGACGTTCCGACGCGTCCGCCACGTTGTCACCGAGAACGACCGTGTGCTGCAGACGGTGGAGCTGTTGGACACCCTGGGCCCGGCCGCCATCGGCCCCTTGCTGGATGCCTCCCACGCCTCGATGCGGGATGACTTCGAGATCTCCTGCGCCGAACTGGACCTTGCCGTGGATACGGCGCGGTCGGCCGGCGCGATCGGCGCGCGCATGACCGGCGGCGGCTTCGGCGGCTCAGCGATCGCCCTGACCCCCGCAGGCTCCGCGCATCAGGTGCGTTCCGCCGTCGAACAGGCCTTCGCGCAGGCGGGGTATGCCGCACCGGAGATCTTCGGCGTCCGCCCCGCGGCCGGGGCCATGCGACTGGCGTAGGCGGGGCGTAGTCTGGGCGCATGCCAGAGGCCGTCATCGTTTCCACCGCCAGAAGCCCCATCGGGCGTGCCTTCAAGGGCTCGCTGAAAGACGAGCGGCCGGACGATCTCGCCGCCGCTATGGTCACGGCGGCCCTCGCCCGGATCCCGGCGTTCGACGCCGCTGCCGGGCCGGGCCGCGGACTGGATGACATCTATCTGGGCTGCGCGGAACCGAGCGGCGAGGCCGGCTCCAACATGGCCCGGGTGGTCAGCATCCTGGCCGGGCTGGACCACGTTCCCGCGGCCACCATCAACCGTTTCTGCGCTTCCAGCCTGCAGACGCTCCGGATGGCATTTCACGCCGTCAAAGCCGGCGAGGGACAGGCGTTCGTTGCCGCCGGTGTGGAGTCGGTGTCCCGTTACCGGGACTGGGCCGGGGCCGGCGAGACCGACGCGAGCACCCACAACCCGCGGTTCGAGGCGGCCCGGGCACGCTCGGCGGCCACCGCGGCCGCCAACACGCCGTGGACCGATCCGCGGCTGGGCGGCCGGATGCCGGACGTATACATCGCCATGGGCCAGACGGCGGAGAACGTTGCGACGAGCTATGGCATCGGCCGCGCGGAGCAGGACGCCTGGGCGGTTCTCAGCCAGAACCGGGCCGAGGCGGCCATCGCAGCCGGGTTCTACACCCGCGAAATCACGCCCTACACCCGCGCCGACGGCTCGGTGGTCGATCGCGACGATTCACCCCGGCCCGGCGTGACGGCCGAGGCCGTCAGCGCCCTACAGCCGGTCTTCCGCAGCGGCGGCACCGTGACGGCCGGCAACGCGTGCCCGCTCAATGACGGGGCCGCCGCCGTCGTGATCATGAGTGACACGCGCGCCCGCGACCTAGGCCTCGAGCCCCTCGCACGGATCGTCTCCACGGGCGTCAGCGCCCTGTCCCCGGAGCTGATGGGCATGGGCCCGGTGGAGGCCACACGCCGGGCGCTCAGCCTCGCCGGGCTGAGCATCCGCGACATCGATCTCGTGGAGCTCAACGAGGCTTTTGCCGTCCAGGTCGTGGCCAGTGCACGGGAGCTGGCCATCGATCCGGACAAGCTCAATGTCCACGGCGGCGCGATCGCCCTCGGGCACCCCTTCGGTATGACCGGCGCACGCATGACCACCACCTTGCTCAACGGGCTCCGCGCCCGCGACGCCTCCCTTGGCCTCGCCACGCTGTGCGTCGGCGGCGGCCAGGGCATGGCGGTAGTGTTCGAGCGGCTCAGCTGACGCTGTCCCCAAGGCGGCGCTGCCGGGAGCAGCCGGCCGGGAAAATCGAAGGGCCCCGCCAGCCGGCGGGGCCCTTCCTCGGAAAGCGAACTGGACAACCAGTGCGTTCCGGAAACGACGGCGGTTAGTCGTTGCCGCGGAGAATCGACAGCAGGCGGATGATTTCGACGTAGAGCCAGACAAGCGTGACCGTGAGGCCGAACGCGGCGGTCCAGGAGAAACGCTGCGGGGCTCCGGCGCTGATGGCCGCCTCGATGCTGGTGAAGTCCATGATCAACGAGAAAGCGGCCAGGCCGATCGCCAGCACACCGATGAAGACGCCAAGCGGGATGCCGGCGATCTCCATGCTGGTGCTCAGGCCGAACGGCGTGGTCACGGCCCCGGTCATCATCATGAACATGTTGACGAGCGCGAACACCGCATAGCCAATCAGGGCGATCATGAAGAACCGCATGAGCTTGGGCGTCGCCCGGACCTTGCCGCTCTTGAAAAGCACCAGCGTCACGGCGAAGACGGAAAGCGTCCCGACGACGGCCTGGATGCCGACTCCCGGGAACAGGTTGTCGAGGATACGGGTCAGGCCGCCGAGGAAGAATCCTTCCAGCAGCGCGTAGGCCAGGATGAGCGCCGGAGACGGCTGCTTCTTGAAGGTGTTGACCATCGCGAGGGCGAAGCCGCCCAGCGCGCCAAGGATCATGAGCATGGAGCTGGTGCCCTGCGGGACGGCGAGCGCCATTGCGGCGCCGACCACCAGAACGGCGAGGCACCCGGCAGTCTTGATGATGACGTCGTCGTACGACATCCGGCCGATGTCAGCGGGGCCGGCCGCCGGCCGGTTGTACAGGTCCTGGAGCTGTTCCTGGGTCATCCCCTGCGGGGCCTGCCCATAGGCGTTCTGGCCATAGGAGTTCTGGCTGTAGGGGCCTTGGCCGTAAGAGCCTTGACCGTACGGGGCCTGCGGGGCAGGCGGTGCCTGGGTGGCTTCGCGGAAATTCTTTCCGCTGAAGATCGGGTTTCCGCCAGGTGCCATTACGGGTGTCCTCCAAGATTAGGGTGCGGGGTTGATCCGGTGCGATGCGGATAATTACGGTGCGAATAATTACGGTGCGGATAACTAAATGCGGACAATACGAATGGGACTGTCCATACTCACGCTACCAATTCCCACGGGCGGCAGGGAGGGATAGTTCCCCCTTGCGGCCGCCGCAACCGAACCGTGACCTGAAGGCGAGGGATCGGCCGTGCCGGATCAGGCCCGGGTCATTCGCGCGGGGCGCCGGCCACGCCTGACAACGGTGTCCGCGCCCAGAGTCCCCGCGGCCAGCACAACCGCCTGTCCGTCCCCGCGGAAATCGTTGAAGGGCTTCGACGGATCCCCCTTTGACTCCGGGAGCGGGCCGGGAACCGGAGCCGGCGTTCCCGTGCCGCTGGTGACGATGACGTCGTCGACGTAGATGTCGGCCATTTGCTGGTCGTGTTCGGAGCCGAGTTGCACCATATCCACCGTCGTCACCGGAATGCTGACCGTGCCCGCATAGACGGAACGCCCGTCCCACCAGATTTGGACGTTCGTCCCGGGACCGTTCGGGACCACATGCATGACCAGCCGGTGCCAGGAATCCGTGGGCACATCCTGCCGCAGGGTGGTGTACGTGAAGCCTTCGGGTGTAGAAATCCGGAGCATCAGCTCATGGGAGACGTTTTGACGGAAGACATCCATGACGCGCAGGCGGCCTGAAAAGAACCGGAAGTAGGGAACGTTGTTCCCCACTTGTCCCTCTCCAGCGATGTTGAACCAGCCATCCGCATACGCTTCGGTGGTCCCGGGCGTCAGGCCCACCGTCATCTTGGCCATCGAGCCGGGCGCCGTGGTGGTGTGCAGGACGGCGGCGCAGTTTCCGGAGTGCGACAGCCCGGCGGACACCGAGACATGTCCTGTCCCGGAGGTGGAGACGCCGAACCCGTCCAGCGTGCCCGCTTCGAAACTGGAAGCTGCCGCTGCCGTCCCCGGATAAGGAACGGAGGGTGGCCCGACAGACGGCGTGCAGGCTTGTGCCCCGGCAGTCACGGGGCCCAGGCTGAGCGCGGGAATACCCAGAATCGCCAGCACAACTGAGCCCGCGAGGCATAGCTTGACCACCCGGTTCATCGGTCGGCCCTCCAAGATCGGCCTCCTGCTATCGGCACCGGACCCGGGTTCCGGACTGAAGGATCCGGACGTGGCGTCCGGACTTCGGTTCTGGACTCCCGCACTGGGCTCCGGGTTCTGGCGCTCTTCGCACCATAACCCGGGCGGACTTGGAAAAAGCTTGGAGCCCCGGCTCCGGCGGCTTGGCTGAACCGGCCCGGCTGACCTGGCCCCGCGACGGCACGCGTCCCGGGCTGGCCCGCGCGGAGCGGCGCCCCAAGGGGCCACTGTTTAGGCATACTCGGACTCAACAAAAGTTTTCTTTAGCAACGCTAAAGCGAGGCTGCGGCGCGACTTCACGGTTGTTACCCGATCGCGACGTTCTGCCTGCTCGCAGCGGCATTCATTGGGCCGCCCGGGCTGTAGCATAGGCCACACAGGGTGACGGACATCACAAGCCGGATCCCTGACCGTTCGCAGCGGTTGCAAAGGCGCAACCCACAGCACCCCCATGTGGAGGTTTTCAATTTGAGAAGCACAACGAGCGGCCTGTCGCAGCGACGGCGCGGCAGACTATTGAGGACTGTGGGGGCTGTATGTGCCGCCATAGCCGCGCTACTGCTCATCGTTGCCCCGGCATCCAGCGCTACGACCCCCTCGCCGACACCATCCCCGTCGGCTACCGAATTCGCCAACAGCATCAGCGGCTTCTTGCGCGGCGACGACCGCGCACCGATCGCCGGGGTCACCATCACCGCCACGAACGGGGACTTCACGGGAACCACAAAATCCGGAGCCAACGGCGCCTGGACCATCGGAGTCCCCACCCAGGGAACCTACGTGGTCAAACTCGATGACTCCACGCTCCCGAAGGGCATCAAGCTCGCCGAGGGCCAGGAGAACCCCCGCAAGGTCACCTTCAGCCAGACCTCCAACCTTTCCGTGATCTTCGCCTTTGGCAAGGGCATTGTCGTGGAGGAGCAGAACTTCTGGCAGAACCTGCTCAACCGGCTGGTGGCCGGCCTGAGCTTCGGCCTGCTGCTTGCCCTCGCGGCCGTCGGCCTCTCGCTGATCTTCGGCACCACCGGTCTGACGAACTTCGCCCACGGTGAGATGGTCACGTTGGGCGCCGTCCTGGTGTTCGCCTTCAACGCCATGCACCTGCCGTTCTGGCTGGCCATCATCCTGGCCATCATAGGCGGCGGCTTGTTCGGCTACGTCCAGGATGCGGGACTGTGGAAACCGTTGCGGCGCCGCGGAACCGGGCTTGTTCCGATGATGATCGTCAGCATCGGCCTGGCGCTGGCCGTGCGTTATGTGATCCAGTTCTACTTCGGCGGCGCCACCCAGCAGCTGCCGTTCGCACAGAGTGCTGAGATCCTGATCGGTCCGGTTTCCATCTCACCCAACAACCTCTGGTCCCTCCTCATCAGTGCCGCCGTGATCGCCGCCCTCGGCGTCGTCCTGCTCAAGACCCGCCTCGGCAAGGCCACCCGCGCGGTGGCCGACAACCCGGCGCTGGCCGCGGCCTCCGGCATCGACGTCGACTCCGTCATCCGGATCGTCTGGGTGGTCGGTGGCATGCTCGCCGCCCTCGGCGGCATCCTCTGGGCCTACTACCGGCCCGGCGTCACCTTCGACATGGGGTCGCAGATCCTGCTGCTCATCTTCGCCAGCGTTACGCTGGGCGGCCTCGGCACAGTCTGGGGCGCCCTGGTCGGTTCCATCATCGTCGGCATCTTCGTTGAGCTGACCACCGTGTTCGGCCTCGCAGCCGACCTCAAATACGTGGGAGCGTTGTTCATCATGATTGTTGTCCTTTTGTTCCGGCCTCAGGGCATTCTGGGCCGTCGCGAGCGCGTGGGTTAGGAGACAGCCATGGATTTCGGATTCATTTTTTCCAGCGCCGCCGGCGAACTGTTCAGCCCGACGACGGCGGCCTACGCCCTGGCCACCCTCGGCCTCGCGGTTCACTTCGGCTATGCCGGCCTGCTCAACTTCGGCCAGGCCGGTTTCATGGCGGTGGGAGCCTACGGCTTCGCCATCTCCACCCTGACGTTCCACGTGCCGTTCTTCGTGGGACTGCTCGTCGCCGTCGTCTGTTCCACCATATTCGCCCTGCTGCTGGGCATCCCGACGCTGCGGCTGAGGGCGGACTACCTGGCCATCGTGACCATCGCGGCGGCGGAAATCGTGCGCTATGTCGTCACGACCAACCAGCTGACCGCCGTCACCGGTTCGGCCAACGGCTTGGCTGCCTTCGAGGGCGATTTCTATGCCATGAACCCCTTCCCTCCGGGGACCTATATCGGCATGAACAACCGCGACTTCTTCATCCGGGTGGTTGCGTGGGCCGTCGTGGCCGTGTTCTGCCTCCTGGTCTGGCTGCTGATGCGCAGCCCGTGGGGCCGGGTTCTCAAGGGCATCCGCGAGGACGAGAACGCCGTCCGCTCGCTCGGCAAGAACGTCTACGCCTACAAGATGCAGGCCCTCATCATCGGCGGCGCGCTCGGTGCCCTGGCGGGCATGATCTTCACGATCCCCCGCGGCGCGGTTCAGCCTGCCAACTACGGCACGGAATTGACTTTCTTCCTCTATACCTGCCTGCTGCTGGGCGGTCTCGGCACCGTCCTTGGCCAGGTGGTAGGCGCCATGATCTTCTGGGTGGTGCTGTCTCTCACCCAGGGCATCCTCTATGGCCTGATCGAGTCCGGGACCATCACGTGGCTGAACACGGTCCAGGCCGGGCAGCTGCGTTACATCCTGGTCGGCGTGGCGCTCATGCTGCTGATGATTTTTAGGCCCCAGGGCGTCCTCGGCAACAAGAAGGAGCTGGCATTCGCATGAGCATTCCAAGCGAAGAGTCGCGCGGCGAGACCATCGATTACATGACGGACACCCGTCCGATAGCCGCCGGAGAGGTCGCCCCCGGCTGCAAGAAGCGTGATCCGATCGTGGTGGCCGAAAACGTCACCCGCAGCTTCGGCGGCATCAACGCCGTCGACGTCCAGCACCTCGAGATCCCGCGGCACAAGATCACGGCGCTGATCGGCCCGAACGGTGCCGGCAAGACCACCCTGTTCAACCTCCTCACAGGATTCGATACCCCGAACTCGGGCAGCTGGCAGTTCGAGGGCCAGAGCATTGCGGGTGTCTCCTCCTACAAGGTGGCCCGGATGGGCATGGTGCGAACCTTCCAGCTCACCAAGGTCATGGGCAAGCTCACCGTCATGGAGAACATGCGTCTGGGTGCCTCCAACCAGTCCGGCGAGCGGCTCTCCAAGGCCCTGTTCAAGGGCATCTGGGGCGGCCAGGAAAAGAAGATCACCCAGGAAGCGAACGTGCTGCTGGAGAAGTTCAAGCTGGACGCCAAGAAGGACGACTACGCGGCGTCCCTGTCCGGCGGCCAGCGCAAGCTGCTCGAAATGGCACGCTCGCTCATGGTCCGGCCCAAGCTCGTGATGCTGGACGAGCCGATGGCCGGCGTTAACCCGGCGCTGACGCAGTCGCTGCTCGACCACATCAAGAACCTCAAGTCAGAGGGCATGACGGTCCTGTTCGTCGAGCACGACATGCACATGGTCCGGCACATTGCCGACTGGGTCGTCGTCATGGCCGAGGGCAAGATCGTCGCCGAGGGCCCGCCCGCCGAGGTTATGAAGAACCCCGCAGTGATCGATGCCTACCTCGGCGCCCACCACGACGTCGACCTCGGCGACGCTGAGGGCATCAAGGAACTGGCCGCCGAGCTGGTGGCCGACGAGGACTCGATCGTCGGCACCGAAAACGCCGGCATCATCTCCGCCGACGTCCTCGCCACGGAGGCGGAGGAGCCGAACGGGACAGCGCACGGCCGCCGCAGCTCCGAGGAGCCGACCCGCACTGATGAGTCGGGCAGCACAGCGCAGCCGAACCGCACAGAGAAGGACACAGAATGAGCGCCACCAGCGCGGCACCCGCCGCCCATCCCGCCTTCGAAGGGGACTCGGTCGTCAAGGTCACCGACCTCGTGGCCGGCTACATTCCCGGTGTCAATATCCTCAACGGCTGCAGCATCGAGGCCCGGAAGGGCGAACTGATCGGCATCATCGGCCCCAACGGCGCCGGCAAGTCCACGCTGCTGAAAGCCATGTTCGGCCTGGTCAAGGTCCACTCCGGCTCCGTCGTGGTCCGCGGGCAGGACATCACCGGGCTCAAGGCCAACAAGCTCGTCAGCCGCGGTGTCGGGTTCGTGCCGCAGACCAACAACGTGTTTGCGGCCCTGACCATCGAGGAGAACCTGCAGATGGGCATGTTCCAGCGGCCCAAGGACTTCTCCCAGCGCTTCGACTTCGTCACCAGCCTGTTCCCCGAGCTGGGCAAGCGGCGCGCGCAGCGGGCCGGCTCTCTCTCCGGCGGCGAACGCCAGATGGTGGCCATGGGCCGGGCGCTCATGATGGATCCGGCCGTGCTGCTGCTCGACGAGCCATCGGCCGGCCTCTCCCCCGTCAAGCAGGATGAGACGTTCCTGCGGGTCCATGAGATCAACCGGGCCGGCGTCTCGGTCATCATGGTCGAGCAGAACGCGCGCCGCTGTCTGCAGATCTGCGACCGCGGCTACGTGCTGGACCAGGGCAAGGACGCGTACACGGGCACAGGCCGGGAGCTCATGAAGGATCCCAAGGTCATTCAGCTCTACCTGGGAACGCTCGCCGACACCGTCGAGTAGTTCTGCTTCGGGCCGTATCCCGAACAGGCAGTGTCCCGAGCAGAAGGGCCGTCACCAGCCGGTGGCGGCCCTTCTGCATGCCCGGCGTACGCGGTAGCGGGACATTGCACCCGCTGGAGGCTCCGGGCGCACTTGGCCCCGCCGGACGCCTCCGCAGCCACTTCTCGGCGCCCCCGCACGTGCCTCCGTGCCGGCCCCTCCTCCCCGCGCAAAACCGGACAGGGATCCCTGCCGCCGTCGCCCTCAGCTTGTTGTCCCACCAAACACCCTCCGCCACCCGAGTCATATTCCGCACCGGATCCGGACCAGTGCCCCTCGGATCCGCGTAGCCCTCATCCGATGCCGTAGCGCATTGCCGGCTCCGCAGCCTCCCGGTGGCACACAGCACCCCTCCAGCGCTTCGCCCTCCACGCGGAGCCCACCCCACGACGCCGGACCACTCCTGGCGCCCTCACGTCCCGTTTCCGCACCGGTTCCGGACCAGTGCCCCTCGGATCCGCGCAGCCCTCGTCCGATTCCCTAGCGCCCAGCCGGCTCCGTAGCCGGCGCCTGGTTCCAGGGACCACTTGTTACTGCCCCGGGTCTCCGGAGACGCAAAAGACCCCCGTCCGGTGAAGGACGGGGGTCTTCGGTTTGTCGAGGGGAAGCGGCCTACAGCTTGCCGAATTCTGCCTTGACGGGCTTGTAAGTGTTGTCATCCTGGTACTCGTAGATGCCGATGTAGGCTTCCGTGGGGTCGCCGGCATCGGAGAACGTCACCGGACCGGACTGGCCGTCGTAATCGATATCCTTGCCGTTGCGGAGCAAGGTGACGCAAGACGGGAAGTCGTAGCACTTCTCGCCGCCTTGGGAAACATCCTTCAGGTGCGCCGCAATATCCACGCCCTTGGTGCTCTTCGCTTCCTCGGCCGCCAGCGCGATCAGGTTCACCGCATCGTAGGACTCGCCTGCGTAGCTGTAATCCTTCAGTGCCGGATCAATCGCCAGCAGCTGCTTCTTGAAGGCATCGTTGGCGAAGGTGCCCGGGATGGTGCCCTGGGCGCCCTTCAGGGTCCCCGCCTGGAAGTCCTTGCTGTAGTCGGACATGTTGCCATCCACCATGAAGATCTGGGTCGGCTTGACGCCCTTGCCCGTCATCAGCGGAATGATGCTCTTGGCCTGGTCAAAGCTGATCAGGGCAATGGCGTCCGGCTTAGCGGCCAGAACCTTGTCCACCTGGCTGCTGAACTGGGAGTCGCCTTCATTGAAGAGCTCCTGGGCAACAACCTTGCCGCCGGCTGCCTCGAAAGCCGCCTGGACGTTCTTTGCAAGGCCGGTTCCGTAAGCGTCGTTGAGCACGATCATGCCCAGGGTCTGTGCCCCGCAGGTCGCCATGTAGTTGCCGAGGACCTTGCCCTGGAGCACGTCCGAGGGGGCGGTGCGCCAGTAGAGGCCCTTGTCATCCCAGGTGGTGAAGTCCGGGGAGGTGTTGGCCGGGGAGAACTGGACCACGCCGGCGCCAGTGATCTGGTTGATCACGGTCTTGGAAACACCAGAGGAAGCTGCACCGATGATTGCGCTGACGCCCTGTCCGAGCAGTGCCGTGGTGGACTGGGTGGCGATGTCGGTCTTGGTGTCACCGGAGTCACGGTGGATGACCTCGACCGGCTTGCCCAGGACGCCGCCGGCGTCGTTGATCTCCTTGATGCCGAGGTTCACACCGGCAATTTCGGGCGGCCCGAGGAAGGCCAGGGAGCCCGTGGTCGGCAGGAGCGAGCCGATCTTCAGGGGTGTGTCAATGGTGGTGGCCGAAGGCGGCACGGGGCCGCTCTGAGTGGCGGCAGTGGTTCCGGCGCCGGAGGCGCTGGGGGCCGGGCATGCGATGCCGGCGGCCGCGGCTGAGCTGGAGCCCGACGAACTCGGGGTGGACGAACCACCACAAGCCGTAGCCAGAAGGGCGACGCCGATGCTAAGCGCTGTCAGCTTAGCGATGCGGGGCGCAACCTGGGGGAGTGAAGTCATGTACAAGCTCCTCGATCTAAAGGTGCGAACGGCCTTTGACGCGAAAGATCAGGTGTTCCTGATTCCACTTCAAGCTAGTGCAAATTTGACGCGAAAATAAGTGACTACGGTCACATCCTTATAACACTCGTTGCATAGAGGAAATCTGGACGGTTCCCTGCGGCCTCTCGGCGCGCGGCGGAGGCATGAAGCGGCGGGACAGAACGGGGAAACGGCCGCAAAGCGGAGCGGCGTGACGTGGGAACAGCGTGCGGCGTCGCGGGACAACAAAACGGCGCAGCGTACAGATGTGCCCCAGGTGGGACTCGAACCCACAACACGCGGATTTTAAGTCCGCTGCCTCTGCCAATTGGGCTACTGGGGCGCCCGGTCCATGGTATCCCGTCGCGGGCCCGATCAGCCCGAAAAAGGGCCTGCGTAGCGGAAGGTGCCGCTCACGCCGCCGGGCCAGACGGCGAGCGGGAGGAGCTGGAAGTGGGCGTCCCAGCCTGCCTCCGGCGGCTCCACCCCGAGGGACGTGGACGGCACGAAGCCGAAGCGGGAGTAGTACTCGGGGCTGCCCAGCAGCGCGATCCCCCGCTCCCCCGTGGCGTTGGCCCGCGCCACGGTCTCCTTCATGAGCGCGGTGCCGATGCCGTGCCGCTGCAGCCGCGGCAGGACCCCGATCGGCCCGAGTCCCAAGAGCTCCAACTCCTCCACCCACCCGCGGGTGCTGATGACGTGGCCCACCACCTCGCCGTCGAGTTCCGCCACAATGCTGAACTCCGGCAGGTACTCGGGGCAGTCGAAGAGCCGCCGGAGCAGGCCAACTTCCTCCGGCTCGCCGTCCACAGGCAGTCCGGTCACCGGGGAAACAGCGAAGGCCGCGGCCGTCAGGGCCAGGATGGCGGGCCGGTCTTCGGGCTGCTCCGCGCGCATTACCAGCGTCGGCGCGGGGCCTTCCCGGCGGTTGTCTGCCGCCAGCTCGTGCAGCACTTCCAGCGCCCGGTCGGCGTCAGCCACCGGCACCAGGAGATGGTCGTGGTGGAAGCCCGCCAGGACGTTGCAGCTGATCTTCGCCTCGGTCAGGGCGGCGCCGACGGCGGCCGTCAGGCCCACCGCTTCCAGCGAGGAATGCACCTCAAGGGTTATCCAGGCCCCGACAAAGTCGTAGGGCAGCCCCATGCTGTCCGCGTCGGCCCGGGGCATCACGACGGTCAGCCCCTCGGCTTCCCGGACAGCGGCCATGATTCCGCCGGCCAGCGGCCTGCCGTGCGGCCACAGGACGTAGACGAAGTCGCCCTCGCGGCGGACGGGATGCATGGTTGCCAGAAGCGTGGGGAGATCCTTTTCACCGGTCATGGACTTCAGTCTAGGCGCGGGCCGGCACCGCCCAGCCCCCACGGTGGCGGAACCAAAATACGACGGCGGCTGCTCCCCTTGGGGAACAGCCGCCGTCGTAGGTCACCTGCCAGCTAGCTGGCAGCAGTTACGGCAAGTACGCTACTTGGCGTCTGCCGGGACCGATGCCTTGGAGTCAACCTTGGACTCCGCCTTGGCGTCGGCCACTGGCTTCGCCGCTTCCGGGGCCGGGACAGCGGCCGGCTTCGGGGCCGGAGTCGCTGCGGTCACGAAGGCGCCGCGCGGGTTGTCCAGGTCCATGAGCTGCGTGGTGTCGCGGCCCAGGAAGAAGGCCCAGAACCAGCCGGAGATCACGCGGATCTTGCGCTCAACGGTGGGCATGGCCATGCCGTGGTAGCCACGGTGTGCCAGCCAGGCCAGCGGGCCCTTGAGGCCGATGCGGCCAATCAGGTTGATGTTCGCCACGCCCTTCCATTCGCCGAAGCCGGCGACGGCGCCCAGGTTCTTGTGCTTGTAGTCCGTGAGCGGCTTGTTCCAGCGGGAGGCCCACAGGTTCTTGGCGAGGCGCTTGGCCTGGCGCAGGGCGTGCTGGGCGTTCGGCACGCAGGTGCCGTCCGGCAGGCCGCTGCCCGTGAGGTCGGGAACGGCAGCGATGTCGCCGGCAGCCCAGGCGTTGTCGATGATGCCCTCGTCGCCGGCGATGCGCAGGTCGGCCAGGACACGGACGCGGCCGCGCGGTTCGAGCGGGAAGTCGGTGGAGCGGACCATCGGGTTGGCCTGCACGCCGGCAGTCCAGACGAGGGTGTCAGTCTCGAATTCCTGGGCCGGGGTCTTGTCCGGGAGGTTGATGAGCTTCAGGGAGCCTTCGGCGTTGTCGAGCGAGGTGTTGAGCAGGACCTCGATGCCGCGGCTGCGGAGGTGTCCGACGACCCATTCGGCCTGCTGCGCCGTGACCTCGGGCATGATGCGGCCCATGGCCTCGACCAGGACGAAGCGGACTTCTTCCTGCTTGACGCGGGGGTTGCTCTTGACCGCGGCGCGGGCGAGGTCTTCCATTTCGGTGATGCACTCGATGCCGGCGAAGCCGCCGCCGACGACGACGAAGGTCAGGGCGCGGGCACGCTCGACGGGGTCGGTCATGAGCGAGCCGGTCTCGATGCGCTCGAGGACCTTGTTGCGCAGGGCAACGGCTTCCTCGATGGTCTTCAGGCCGATGCCCTTGTCCGCGAGGCCCTTGATCGGGAACGTGCGGGTGATGGCGCCGGCGGCCAGCACGACGTCGAAGTAGGGAACCTCGAAGGTGTCGCCACCGTCGGAGGGTGCAACCACGGCCGTGCGGTTGGCGTGGTCGATCGAGGTGACGCGACCCTGGATGAGTTCGGTCTGCTTCAGGTGCATGCGGTGCGAGACGACCGCGTGGCGGGCCTCGATGTTGCCGCCGGCAACTTCCGGCAGGAAGGGCTGGTAGGTCATGTAGGGCAGCGGATCTACGAGGGTGACGATGCCACCTGCATTCGCGATCTTTTTCTGCAGTTTGAGGGCTACATACAGGCCGACGTACCCGCCGCCGACGACGAGTACCCGGGGACGGTCCTGGAGCTGAAGGGAGGATGCCATGCGTCAAGAATACAGTAGTTTGTGAAAACCTTCACTAACTATGACGGGTGGCTGGAATCCACCGAATCGGATGCTCCCGGCCCGGCTGCAGGCCCGGGCCGGTCCGACGGTTCGGGCCTGTCAGCGCCTTGCTTGGGCGAGCTGCGCATGGCGGCCCGCAACTGGAAGGCGGCGGCGGCAATGATGCCCACAAACAGTACCCCGAAGCCCAGGACCACCGCGGCCGGCACCGCGCTGTCCAACTGCGACGGCTTCTCCGCGACCGGCACGGTCGCCTCGGGCAGGGTAGGCGCGGCACTGGAGGGCGCGGGCGACGCAGCAGGCGCCGTCGTGGCCAGGTTGCCGCGCCGCTGAACCCGGATCCAGTCCGAAATCGACCCCAGCGGATTGACCTTGGTTTCGGGCACATCGGCCTTGAGGGCGGCCTCGGCGTTGAGGACGCCGAAGCCGTAGAGCGGATCCTTTCCCGGGGCCCCTGCGTCCTTGGCCGTGCTGACGATCCTGTTGATGACCTGGCTCGCGGACATCTCCGGCCACTTAGAGCGGATCAGGGCCGCGACGCCGGCCACGATGGGGGTGGCCCCCGAGGTCCCCGCCCACTCGGCATACCCTCCGCCGGGCATGCCGCCGATCAGGTCTTCAGCGGGAGCGGCGACGCCGATGCTGATGCCTTGGGAGGACGCGTCGATGCTGGCCGTTCCATTGCGGTCCAGGCCCGCGACCGTCAGGACACCCGGAATCGTGGCCGGGGCGCCGACCTGGACGTTTCCGCCGACGCGGTTGCCCGCGGCGGCCACGATCACCACGTCCTTCTGTTCGGCGTAGAGGAACGCCGCGTCCCAGCTCTGCGGCCACTCCGGCGACGTGCTGCCGAGTGAAATGTTGATGACGCGGGCGCCGTTGTCGACGGCCCAGCGCACGGCCTCCGGAATCTGGTCCTGGTCGCTCTTGCCGCCCGGGTTGGCGGAACCGAGCCAGGTGGAGACGGACAAGAGCTGGGCCTCAGGGGCGACGCCGACCACCCCGTCCGGGCCGGCGGCCGGGCTCCCGGCAGGACCAGGTGAGGCACCGGCACTCGGCTGGGCGGTCGCACTGGCGGGCTGGTGTCCCCGCCCGGCGAGCATGGTGGCCACGAGCGTTCCGTGTTCGGGTTTGGCGCCGATGCTCTCCTGTCCGTTGCCACCCCCGGCGCCGGAGATGTCGGCGCCGCCGGCCAGCACACCCGCCAGGTCCGGATGCTTGCCGTCCACGCCGCTGTCAATCACAGCGACTTTGACCCCGGCGCCCTTGGACACTTCCCAGGCTTTGGTGATGCCCGATTCGGCGAGCCAGTATTCTTTGTCCCGCCAGGAGTCGGCGTGGGCAGGCGCGGCTGAAGTTAGCGCCGCCGCGGACATGCCGCCGGCAAGGGCCAAAGCGATCAACGCGGAGGCGGTCCGGCGGTGCCGGGCTGTTGCTCTGGTCATACGGGTCCTATCGGCGGATGCGCCAGTGGCACAAGCACTCTGTCGGTACACAACGGCTAGTGCACCACTGCTGGTGCGACATCAGCTGATGCTGAGGGCAATTCCGTCAAGAATATCGTGTTCGCTGGCCACTGCCGTGGTGATGCGGCCGGCCGTGACATCGGCCAGGCGCTCCAGGACCCGCCGCCACACGAGGCCGCCGGCGCCGATCACGTCCACCCGCCCGGGGTGCATGAACGGCAGCGCGGCCCGCTCTTGCCTGGTCATGTCGAGCAGTTCGGTGCAGGCTTTCCGCACGGCGTCCAGGTCCAGTTCGGTGCCGTGGATTGCGACCGGCGAATACTCCGGCAGGCGCAGCGCATGCGCCGTGATGGTGGTGACGGATCCGGCCACGCCGACGACGGCGGTGGCGCGTCCCAGCGGCACGGTGCGTGCCGCCTCGCTGATGGCGGCGTCGACGTCGGCCTCCGCCGCTGCGATCTGCTCCGGGGTAGGCGGATCGCTGCGCAGGTGCCGTTCGGTCATCCGGACGCAGCCGACGTCGACCGAGCGGGCGGCGATGACGCCTCCGGCGTTGCCGAGCACAAACTCCGTGCTCCCGCCGCCGAGGTCCACCACGAGCACCGGGTCGTCGCCACGGGAGGGCAGGACGCTGCTGGCGCCGGCGAAGGACAGTGCGGCTTCTTCATCCCCGGTGATTACCTCGGGCTCGACGCCAAGGATGGCGCGGATGCCGTGGACGAAGACCTGCCGGTTGCTGGCATCGCGGGTGGCGGAGGTGGCCACGAAGCGCACCTTTTCCGCCCCGTGCTCGCGGATGAGGGCGGCATAGTCCCGGGTCGCGGCAAACGTTCGTTCGAGCGCTTCGGGGGCGAGCTCGCCCGTCGAGTCAACGCCCTGCCCCAGCCGGACCACGCGCATTTCGCGCACGACGTCGGTCAGCCGCGGGGCAGGTTGCCCGGTCGCGGCGTCCGTGCCGGTATCCGTGTCTATATCTGCGTTTGTATCTGCGATCAGCAGGCGGATCGAGTTGGTGCCGCAGTCCACGGCCGCGACCCGGGTCATTTGGTCTCCTCCGTGCTCGCAGTGCCGGCGGCGTCCGCGCCGCGGGACTTGCGCACCGGGGCGGGCCGGCCAACGATCTCCGGCAGGCCCTGCGGTCCATGGCGGCTGAGGTCCCGGGACGGGACCTCTCCCCCGGTATCCCAGGCACCGTCGCAGTAGCAGCGGTCCGCGGTCCACCACTCGGCGATGGCGGCGATCGCCTCGTCACCGAGCGGGTTCACGCCCAGTCCGGCGGCCAGCGAATGGCCCACGAGGACATGCAGGCATTTGACGCGCGTCGGCATTCCGCCGGCGGAGACGCCGTCGATCTCGGGCACAGCGCCAATGCCGGACCGGGCGCCGATTTCTGCGCGGGAGGCCAGGTACGCCTCGTGGGCGGCGCGGTAGCGTGCCGCGAGATCGGCGTCGGCGGCGAGCCGGACGTTCATCTCGTTCATCAGCCCGGCAGCCTCCAGCCGGGACACCGCGGACGTGATCACCGGGTGCGTGAGGTAGAACGTGGTGGGGAAAGGCGTGCCGTTGCTCAGCCGCGGCGAGGTGGCGGCCACGAGCGGGTTTCCGCAGACACAGCGGGCCGGGATCTCGACGACATCGCGCACTGGCCGGCCCAGCTGGCGGCTGAGGACCTCGAGGTCGTGCGGGGACGGCTGGCGGGAGGCCACGGGTGCACTTGAGGCGGGAAGTGACGCCGGGGTCTGCGCTGCCTGCGGTTGGTTCTCGTCCGGTCGGCTCTGGTCCACTCGGTTATCGTCCACGGGAGTGGCACCTTCCTGCCCTGTTCCGGGTGTCCTCGGGACAACCTCGGCGGCGGGCGCCGCTTCTAGTCTGTTGCCGATCGCCTGATGGACTCCCAGAGGGCGTCCACCCAGGGCAGGTTGGCCGGGTCTTGTGCTGATGCTGCACCCGCCGTGCCACTGGACTGCGCGGCAGGAAGATCGCTGCCGAAGACCCAGTAGCCCGTCTCTCCGGGCATAACCATGTTAATGCGATCGCGGGCCTGCTGTTTCACGTAGTTGGGATCCTGCCACCGTGAGACCTGGCGTTTAAGGTCCTCCTGTTTCGACTGCTTGGCCGCGATGTCTGCCTGGAGGGCTGCGATCTCGGCGCGCTTGTCGAGGAAGATCTTGACCGTGGGCGCGAGGAGGATGGTGATGGCAATCATGACCACGCCGAGGGCAAGCAACCGCCCCGAGAACGCCTTGGCGGGTACCGGATCGAGTGATTCGTCGGTGTCCCGCGCGGCGGCCCGGCGTGCGGCCTTGCCGCCAGCCTGCTCGGGCGACTTCCCTGGCGCTTTCCCGGGCGCCTTCCCGGCTGAGGGCCGGGATCCTGGCGGTGCAGTCGGCCGCTTCTGGCCGGCGGCCGGGACATCGGCGGACGGACGTTCCGGGCCCGGGATTTCGGGGGGTCGGCCGTCGGAGCCACGCTTGCCTGCAACACGTGCTGCCGTCTGGGACGAGGCCGGCGCGGCGCCGGAGGATTTGGCCGGCGTCGTCGTGCCCGCGCTGCCGCGGGAGCCGCCGAAGTCCGCCCGTATGACGTCGCCGCCGTCGACTGCTGCACCCAGGCCTCCGGCCGCAGGCCTGACAGCCTCAGCCTTGGGGGCCGCGGGCGTAGCCCGGGGAACATTGGGACGTCGGGTAGCCATGTCACTCCTTCAAAAGCGGACCAAAAACAGAACCGGTGGCCATGGTCTTTCAACCATAGCCACCGGTTACCGGTTTTCGCGGCTAACTAGCCCTTGAAACGCGGGAAGGCGCTGCGTCCGGCGTAGCGTGCGGCGTCGTCGAGTTCTTCTTCGATGCGCAGCAGCTGGTTGTACTTTGCGACGCGCTCGGAACGGGCCGGTGCGCCCGTCTTGATCTGGCCGGCATTGGTGGCAACCGCGATGTCGGCGATCGTGGTGTCCTCGGTCTCACCGGAGCGGTGCGAGGTGATGGTGGTGTAACCGGCACGCTGGGCCAGGGACACGGCATCCAGGGTCTCGGTCAGGGAGCCGATCTGGTTGACCTTCACCAGCAGCGAGTTTGCCGTGGCGGAGTCGATGCCCTGCTGCAGGCGGACCGGGTTGGTGACGAAGAGGTCGTCGCCCACGAGCTGGACCTTGTCGCCGATGGCGTCGGTGAGGGTCTTCCAGCCTTCCCAGTCGTTCTCGTCCAGCGGGTCCTCGATCGAGACCAGCGGGTAGTCGGCGACGAGTTCGGCGTAGTAGTTGCTCATCTCGGTGGCCGTGAGGGCCTTGCCTTCGAACTGGTAGGCGCCGTCGTTGAAGAACTCCGAGGAGGCAACGTCCAGGGCCAGGGCGATGTCCTTGCCCGGGGTGTAGCCGGCGTTCTTGATGGCCTCCTGGATCAGGTCCAGGGCAGCGCGGTTGGAGGGCAGGTTCGGGGCGAAGCCGCCCTCGTCGCCCAGGCCGGTGGACAGGCCCTTGGCCTGCAGGACGGACTTGAGGTTGTGGTAGACCTCGACGCCCCAGCGCAGACCCTCGGAGAAGGTCTCGGCGCCGATCGGCGCGATCATGAATTCCTGGATGTCGACGTCGGAGTCGGCGTGCGAGCCGCCGTTGAGGATGTTCATCAGCGGCACCGGCAGGACGTGGGCGTTCGGGCCGCCCAGGTACTTGTACAGCGGCAGGTCGGCGGACGCCGCGGCAGCGTTGGCAACGGCGAGGGACACGCCGAGGATGGCGTTGGCACCGAGCTTGGACTTGTTGGCAGTGCCGTCGAGGTCGATCATGGCCTGGTCGATGCTGCGCTGGTCGGTCGCGTCGAAGCCGATCAGGGCCGGGGCGATCTGGTCGATGACGGCGTCGACGGCCTTCTGGACGCCCTTGCCGAGGTAGCGGCCCTTGTCGCCATCGCGGAGCTCAACGGCCTCGTGCTCGCCGGTGGAGGCGCCGGAGGGAACTGCTGCGCGGCCGATCTGGCCATCGGAGAGCAGGACTTCAACTTCTACGGTCGGGTTGCCACGGGAATCGAGGATCTCGCGGGCGTGGATGGCATCGATAAGCGCCATGGATATGCTCCTTTGGGTGAAGCGATCTGCAGGGAATCTGACTGCTGGGAATCTGGCTGTACATCAAGCTGATAAGCCGACGTCGTCGTCGCTACTAGCCTAGTCGAGAGCGGGATAAGTTACGGAAACCTATCCAATCCCCGGACGTCATGATGCCGGCGCGACTTGCCCGGCACT
The DNA here is from genome assembly GCF_056394205.1 of Arthrobacter sp. 10T413_2. NCBI lineage: Bacteria > Bacillati > Actinomycetota > Actinomycetes > Micrococcales > Micrococcaceae > Arthrobacter > Arthrobacter sp. 10T413_2. Next base: position 23,408 of record NZ_JBFTHK010000021.1, read on the forward strand.
ATGGGGCCTACGCTACCGTGCCGGCGCTATGAGGCCGGCGGCACAGGGCCGTGACTGTCCTGGAAGCGGCGGAGGGCTCCGCGGAGGGCGCGCTCGGCGTCAAGTCCGCCGGCCCGGGCGGCCGCCACGATCCCGAACAGCAGGTCTCCGAGCTCCCCTTCGGTGCCGGGGATGTCGACGCCGGTTCCGCCGGCAGCCGTCGGCAAGCCGGCGCGCTCGGCCCGGTCCAGGAGCTTTTGGGCCCGCGCCAGGGCCGGAAGCGCGGCGGGAACGCCGTCGAAGACGTGGCCGCGTTCCGGTTTCTCGGCTTTCTTGACGGCGTCCCAGGTCAGGACGATCTCCTCGACCGTTGCGGGGAAGGAATCCTGCAGTGAGCCGTCGGGGCGAAAGACGTGCGGGTTCCGCCGGATCATCTTGGCGTTGAGGGAGCGCGCGACGTCGTCGAGGTCGAAGGCGCCGCGTTCCTCCGCGAGCCGGGCATGCAGGACCACCTGGAGCAGCACGTCTCCGAGTTCGGACTTCAGGTCGGCGTCGCCGCCCTCCGTCTCGATGGTTTCGGCCACCTCGTAGGCCTCTTCGAGGAGGTATTCGACGAGCGACTCGTGGGTGAGGGCACCCATCCAGGGGCAGTGGGCGCGCAGCTCGGCGATCGTTCGCACCAAGTCACCGAGCGGCGCGCCCACCGCGTTATCCCGGCTAGCCAAGGTCGGCGTAGGCCTCGTTGATGTATTCCACCAGTGCTTCCTTCTCCTCGAGCGGGAGGAAGGCGGCCTCGGCCGCATTCAGCGTCAGCTCCAGGAGGTCGTCGAGGTCGTAGTCGAAGGTCTCGACCAGGAGCTCGAACTCGTCCGTGAGGGTCACGCCGCTCATGAGCCGGTTGTCCGTGTTGATGGTGACGTTGAAACCCAGCTGGTAGAGCATGTCCAGCGGGTGGCTTTCGATCCCCTCGCCGAAGCCGGCAATGGCACCGGTCTGCAGGTTCGACGACGGGCAGATCTCCAGGGCGATGCCGCGGTCGCGCACCCAGCTGGCCAGCTCGCCCAGGGTCACCATGCCGATGGTGTCGCTGACCTCGACGCCGAAACCGTCGGCGTCCTCCCAGGCTTCGCTGTCCTCTTCGAATTCGATCGTGACATCCTCGGCGATCCGGACACCGTGGCCCAGGCGAAGCGCCCGGCCGTCCACCAAGGCCGACTGGATGCTCTCCAGGCCGGCGGCCTCGCCCGCGTGGACAGTGGCGGGGAAGTTGTGCTCGGCCAGGTAGGTGAAGGCGTCCTTGAAACGGGACGGCAGGAAGCCGTCCTCGGCACCGGCGATGTCGAAGCCGACGGCGCCGTTGTTGCGGTGGCGGACGGCCAGCTCGGCGATTTCCTGGCCGCGGTCGGCGTGGCGCATGGCGGTGATGAGCTGGCCCACCTGGATATCGCGGCCGGTCTCGGCGACGGCGTCAACTCCTGCTTCCAGCCCGGCCTGGACGGCCTCCACCACTTCGTCCAGGCTCAGGCCCTTCTGCAGGTGCTGCTCGGGGGCCCAGCGAACTTCGCCGTACACGACGCCGTCGTCGGCCAGGTCTTCGACGAATTCCTTCGCGACGCGGAACAGGCCTTCCTTGGTCTGCATCACGGCGATGGTGTGGTCAAACGTTTCCAGGTAACGGACCAGCGAGCCGGAATCGGCGGATTCGCGGAACCACTCCCCCAGCGCGACGGGGTCGGTCGAGGGCAGCGTGTGGCCCACGGCCTCGGCAAGCTCAATGATGGTGGCCGGGCGGAGCCCGCCGTCCAAATGGTCGTGAAGGGAAACCTTGGGAAGGACCGTCAGGTCGAAGTCGAGGTCAGGGGCAGCGTCAGGATTAGTCTCAGTCACGTTCCAACCATAGGGTCGCAGGGCGCGGGATGCTACTTTCTGGAGGCCCCGGCCTCGGTGGGCGGGCCGGCCAGCATCGTGCCGTGCCCCTGGGGAGCGGTCTCGTGGGCAGCGGGGTCCTGGGGCACGGTCCCCGGAACGGACCCGCCGTCGGACGTGCCGCCGGACGCGGCCGGGGCGGACCGGGTGTCGTTGCGCCCAAGGCGCTTGTGCCACCAGCGCAGCAGGTGATCGATGAGGACGCCGAGCACGATCGCGAACACCACCGCAATCCCCGCGCTGAGCAGCGGGTTGTGGTGCAGCCACGGGAAGGAACTGGCCAGGACGCCGATGCCGATCGAGTAGCCGACCCACGTGACGCACGCGATGGCGTCCAGGAAGAAGAATCTGCGGTGCGGAAACGACGTCGTGCCCGACACATAGTTGACGGCGACACGGCCCCAGGGGATGTACCGGGCCGTGAAGATCAGGACGGCGCCGCGTTTCTCGAGCTCGTAGTGCGCCCAGGCGAAGACCTTCTGGACTTTCGGCTTGCGCATCCAGCGGAACCGCTCTAGACCGATCTTCCGCCCGAGCATGTAGGCCATGTTGTCGCCGGCCATGGCTCCGACCAACGCAGTAAGGGCAAGGAGCCAGAGGTTGGGCTGGCCGCTGTGCAGGGAATACGCCGCAAGAGCAACGATGAGGGTCTCACTGGGGACCACCATCGCGAAGCCGTCCACGAAAAAGAAAACCAGCAGCAGCGGGTAGATCCACCACTGGCCGGCAGCATGGAGCACGGCCTGGTTAATGAACTCCATGCGGGCGGTGCTCCTTGATGATGAGGAACGGACAACTAAGCCGTGACGAACATGCGATGGTCGTGTGGGTGGAACCTGCAACGAACTGCAGCAAACAAACGTGATGCAAATCGCTCCTAAGTGTCCCACGGGCGGGGCGCGGTCCGCTACGGTCGAGCGTCCGGTGACAATGATGATGACGGGGCCTATGGTGCGCGCGATGATCGGGCGTCCGGCGCGGCGTCCGGGAGGGTCGCATCTGCAGTTCACGGTGTTGTGGGGGTAGGAACAATGGGGGCAGCCCTGTCCGGTTCACTTAGGATTCAGCCGGCGGAATGGACGGCGTGGACTCCTCCGGAGTGCGGCCACGCAGCCTGCTGATAGTGAAGTCCACGGCGACACCCAGGACGATCGCGCAGACGATCGCGATGGCCGCACCGAGCACGTGGTTTTTCTCAAACCACGGGCCGACGAACAGCCCGATTCCGACGGAATAGCCGGCCCAGAGGACTGCCGACAGCACGGTCAAGATCATGAATCTTGGCCTCGGGTAGTGCGTGGCACCGGCGGTCAGGTTGACGGCCACACGCCCGATCGGGACGAAGCGTGCGACGAGGATCAGCGACGCGGGCCGTTTCCGCAGTTCCCGTCCGGCCCAGGCAAAGGCCGCCTGCGTCCTCGCACCGCGCTGCCAGGCCCAGCGCCGTGTCCCGGTTCTGCGGCCGATCAGGTAGGCGAGGTTGTCGCCTACCCAGGCCCCGGCGGCGGCAGTGAGGATCAGGAGGACGGGGTTGGGAACATTCGCGGTGGCGGCGACGGCGGCCAGGCCCACCACCACCGATTCGCTAGGTATCGGCGGGAAGAAGCCGTCGATCACGCAGCAGGCAAAAACAAGGACGAGAACCCAGGGCTGCCCTGCGGCGGCGAGGATGAAGTCGTTGATTGCCCGCACAGCTTCCTAACGCACGGCGGGGCCTGAAAGATCCTGATGTGGAGTCAGTGTACCGCTGGCGGTCCCAGCCGCCACTTGCCCTATCCCTTATGGCGGCTAAACCCAGGGTTTGGGGACCATAAGTGATAGGGCAACGGGGGTTGGGCGGCAGGGGGTTGGTGGCGGGGGTTAGGCGATGCGGTCGATGATGAGCTTCTGGGCGGGCCGGGACCCCTCCGGTGCGATCACGGCGGCGTGTTCCAGCGCTTCCTTGGCACGCTCGAACTTCTCCGGAGTGTCCGTCAGAAGAGTCATGAGCGGTTCGCCGGCCCGGACCGTGGCGCCCGGCTTGGCGTGCATCCGCACCCCGGCTCCGGCCTGGACCTTGTCCTCCTTGCGGGCCCGTCCGGCGCCGAGACGCCAGGCCGAGACGCCGACGGCCATCGCGTCAAGCTCCACCAGGACGCCGTCGGCCGGGGCGTAAATGACCTCGGATTCCCTGGCCACCGGAAGCTTGGCGCGCGGGTCGCCGCCCTGCGCCTCGATCATCCGGTTCCAGACGTCCATGGCCCGGCCGTCCCGCAGGGCTGCGCGCGGATCCGCGTCGCGGACGCCGGCGCACGCCAGCATCTCCTCCGCGAGCCGGACGGTGAGTTCGACGACGTCTTCCGGGCCCCCGCCGGCCAGGACCTCCACGGATTCCTCGACCTCAATCGCGTTGCCCGCGGTGAGGCCCAGTGGCGTGTTCATGTTGGTCAGCAGGGCAACGGTGTTGACGCCGGCGTCCTTGCCCAGGGCCACCATGGTCTCGGCGAGTTCGCGGGCACGGGCCTCGTCCTTCATGAAGGCCCCGCTGCCCACCTTGACGTCGAGCACCAGCGAACCGGTGCCTTCGGCGATCTTCTTGCTCATGATCGAGGACGCAATCAGCGGGATGGCCTCCACAGTTCCGGTGACATCGCGGAGCGCGTAGAGCTTCTTGTCCGCCGGGGCCAGCCCCGCGCCGGCGGCGCAAATGACCGCGCCGACGTCCTGGAGCTGGGCCAGCATTTCCTCATTGCTCAGGTCCGCGCGCCAGCCCGGGATCGCTTCGAGCTTGTCCAGGGTGCCGCCGGTGTGGCCCAGGCCGCGGCCCGAGAGCTGCGGCACGGCCACGCCGAAGACCGCCACCAGGGGCGCCAGCGGCAGGGTGATCTTGTCTCCCACGCCGCCGGTGGAGTGCTTGTCGCTCGTCACCTTCACGCCGCCGTCGGGCCGCCGCAGGCTGGAGAAGTCCATCCGCTCGCCGGAGGCGATCATGGCCGCGGTCCAGCGGGAGATCTCGGCCCGGTCCATGCCGTTGAGCAGGATCGCCATGTTCAGGGCGGCCATCTGTTCGTCGGCGATGGCGCCACGGGTGTAGGCGTCGATCGTCCAGTCGATCTGGGCCGGGCTCAGCACGCCCTTGTCCCGCTTGATGCGGATGATGTCGACGGCGTCGAACGCTTCAGTGGTGCTGGTGGTCTGTGTCGATTGGGTCACCGGGGTTCCTCCAGGTGTTGGGGGCCAAAGGCATCGGGAAGGACCTGGTCCATGGTCTTGATTCCCTGCGTGGTCATGAGCTCCATGTCGGGAGCCCGGAATTCATAGAGCAGCTGGCGGCAGCGCCCGCAGGGCATGAGGACGTTGCCGCCGGCGTCGACGCAGTAGAAGGCGCGGAGAAGTCCCCCGCCGGTCATCTGCAGGTTGCCCACCAGGGCGCACTCGGCGCACAGTGTCAGCCCGTAGCTGGCGTTTTCGACGTTGCAGCCGCTGACGATCCGGCCGTCCCCGGTGAGGGCTGCGGCCCCCACCGGGAACTTCGAATACGGCGCATAGGCGTTCTGCATGGCGGACACTGCCGCGGCCTCGAGCGCGGCCCAGTCAACCTCGGTAGTCTCCACGGTCAGCCCTTGATGTACGGGATGCCGTCGGCGGCTGGCGGCCGGGAGCGGCCGACGAGTCCGGCCACGGCAAACACGGTCACGAGGTAAGGCAGCATGGCCATGAACTGGCTCGGCACGGGGGTGCCGATGATCGTCACGATGCTCTGCAGGTTGTCGGCGAAGCCGAACAACAGCGCGGCGAAGAACGCCCCGATCGGATTCCAGCGGCCCAGGATCATGGCGGCGAGGGCGATGAAGCCGCGGCCTCCGGAGATTTCCTTGGTGAAGCTGTCGATCGCCACGAGGGTGAAAAACGATCCGCCGATTCCGGCCACGGCGCCGCCAAGGGTGACGTTCCAGAAGCGGGTCGCATTGACCTTGATGCCCAGGGTGTCGGCCGCCTGCGGGTGTTCGCCCACGGCACGGACGCGCAGGCCCCACTTGGTCTTGAATAGCGCGATCCAGATCACGATGACGGCCACGTACATGAGGTAGCCCACCACGGACTGCTTGAACAGGATGGGCCCGATGACGGGGATGCCGGACAGGACCGGGATATCGATGATAGGCAGCCGGCCGGGCGAGTTGTACTTATCCGGGTCGGACTGCATCACGGTGCTGAACAGGAAGCCGGTGAGGCCGGAGACCAGGACGTTGAGCACGACGCCGACGATGATCTGGTTGACCACGTACTTGATGCTAAACAGGGCCAGGACCATCGAGACGAGGGCGCCGGCCACGGCCGCCGCCAGCAGGCCCGCGTAGGGGTTGTGGGTCAGGCTGGCCACGAGCGCGGCCGTGAAGGCGCCGCCCAGGAGCTGGCCTTCAATGGCGATGTTCACGACGCCGGCGCGTTCGCACAGCACGCCGGACAGGGAACCGAAGACGATCGGCACGGCGAGCGTCACGGACCCGGCGATGAGCCCGGCCAGCGAGATGCTGGGGGTCCGGGCGCCGCCCACCACCCAGATCAGGAAGGCGACCACGAACACCACTGTGAAGACGACCGGCAGCCAGCGCGGGGGCCGCTGGTTCCGGTTCGCCTTCAGGACCAGGGCGTAGCCGGCGAGGCCCAGCAGGATCACGGAGAGCACCATCCCGGACAGGAACGCGGGTAGTTCGATCGCGGGCAGTTGGAAGAAGTCCCCGCCGGAGGATACCCCGAACTTGGCGGTCCCCTGCGGGCCCAGCAGGCCAAAGAAGATGAAGGCGACGACGGCGAGCACGGCGAGCGTGACCGGCAGTTTCCAGGTGACGGGCTTGGCGGACTGCGCCGGTGTGTGGCCTTTCTCCGGCTGCGGTTTTACGGGCGAGGTTGCTGTTGTGCTCATGCGGCACCTCCGGTGGTTGCTGCCTGCTTGGATGCGCCGGCGGTTGCTGTCTTCTTCTTGCGCGGGTTGAGTCCGAAGATCGCCCGGACCAGGGGCGGCGCCGCGATGAACAGCACAATGAGCGATTGGACCACGAGCACGATGTCGATCGGGGTTCCGGTCTGGATCTGCATCTGCACGGCGCCGGCACGGAAGGCCCCAAACAGGAGGCCTGCGGCAAAGGTGCCCCATGGTGAGGAACGTCCCAGCAGGGCCACGGTGATCGCGTCAAAGCCATACGTTGCCGCGACACCGTCGGTGAGGACCTTTTCGGTGCCGGCCACCTGTGCGACGCCGGCCAGGCCGGCCAGGCCGCCGGCAATGGTCATCACCAGGATCGTGGCCCGGGGGACGTTGATACCGGCAGTCAGGGCTGCCTTGGGGTTGGCCCCGACGGCACGGAACTCGAAACCGATCGTGGAGCGGTTCAGCAGCCACCAGACGAACACCGTGGCCGCGATGGCCAGCAGGAAGCCCACGTGCAGCCGGTACTGGCTGCCGAAGAGCAGCGGGTACACGGCGCTGGGGTCCAGAATCGGGGAAATCGGGGTGGACTCCCCCGGACGCTGGAACAGGTCCGTGTCGAGCAAGTAGCGCAGGAGATACAGGGCGATGTAGTTGAACATGATGGTCACGATGACCTCGTGGGCACCCGTGCGGGCCTTGAGCACGCCCACAATGCCGCCCCAGACGGCGCCGCCGACGACGCCGGCCACGAGGACGAGCAGCAGGTGCAGCCCCAAGGGCAGGTGCAGAGCGAAGCCCACCCACGATGCGAGGATGCCGGCCATGATGATCTGGCCCTGGGCACCGATGTTGAACAGACCCGCGCGGAAGGCCAGAGCGACGCCGAGGCCCGCGGTGATCAGCGGGGTGGCGATCGTCAGCGTCTCCATGAGCGGGGCGAACTGTCCGGCCACCCCGGTGCCATGGGGGTTGAAGACCGCGCCCTGGAAGAGGGCGACGTACGAGCTCGTGGCGGCGGACCAGACGGCGGTGAGGAAGTCACTGGGACGGGCGAAGAGATAGCCGGCCGTGGTGCCGACCACCTTGTCCGTCAGGGCGATGAGCAGGCCGCCGAGGATCAGTGCGAGCAGCACCGCCAGGATGGTCACCATGCCGTTGCCGGTGAAGATCTTCCGCAGCACCGACTCGGATTCCTCCGGAGCGCCCAGGTGTCCGCTCTGGGTCGAGACCGGAACCGCCGATGGCTGCATGGCGCCACCGGCGGTGTCCAGGGCGGTGACAAAGGCCTCGTCGTCCTCGGGCGTCTCGAGTTCCGCGTCCGCGGCCTGGTCAGCCGGAATCGGGTCCGGGTCCGTTGCGGCCGCGTGCCGCGGCTCGGTGTTCTCAGTCATGGTGGTCTCCTACGGCGCCGGAGCTGGGCTCCTGCACGGACGGGGCGGCGGGCGCCGGGTACGTTGCGGGGGTGTCGGCTGGGTTTTCGGCAGATTCCGGCGCCGGTGCCGGGTGTTTGCCTGCGGCGTCGGCCCGGGCCTCTTCCGCGGATACCCCGGCCATCATCAGGCCCAGGACGTCGCGGCCGGTGCCGGCCGGGACGATCCCGACCAGCTTGCCCTTATACAGCACGGCGATCCGGTCGGCGAGTTCAATCACTTCGTCCAGTTCCGTGGAGACGATCATGACAGGCGTGCCGTTGTCCCGCTCCGCAACGATGCGTTTGTGCAGGAACTCGATGGATCCCACGTCCACGCCTCGGGTGGGCTGGGAGGCGATGAAGAGCCGCAACGGCCGGGAAAGTTCCCGCGCCATGACAACCTTCTGCTGGTTGCCGCCGGACAGGGTGCCTGCGGCGAGCGAGCCGGACGGAGTGCGGACGTCGAATTCTTCGATCCGGGTCTTGGCGTTCTCCAGGACCTTGGCCGGGCTCATGCTGATGCCCTTGGCGAACGGTGCCTGGTCGTAGCGGTCGAGGATCAGGTTCTCGGCGATGGAGAACGTGCCGATCAGCCCGTCGAGGGAGCGGTCCTCCGGGACGAACCCGACCCCGGCGTTCAGGACCTCCTTGACGCTGCGGCCCACGAGTTCTTCGCCGTCGAGCACGATCGAGCCGTGGACCCTGCTGTGGAGGCCGAGGACGGCCTCGGTCAGCTCAGTCTGGCCGTTGCCCTGGACGCCCGCGATGGCGAGGATCTCGCCGCGGGCGATCCCGAAGCTGATGCCGTCCACGACGTGCTGGCCGCTGGGGGCAATCACGGTGAGGTCCTTGACCTCAAAGGTGGTCTCCTGCGGCTTGGCGGGACCCTTGTCCAGGGTCAGGCTGACGGCGCGGCCGACCATCATGGAGGCCAGCTCGGTCGTCGAGGCGCCGGGATCGGCCGTGCCCACTACTTTGCCGCGCCGGATGACGGTGATGGTGTCCGAAACGGCCTTGACCTCACGGAGCTTGTGCGAAATGAAGACGATGGAGGTGCCGTGGCTCTTGAGCTGGCGCATGATGTCCAGCAGCTCATCGGTGTCCTGGGGGGTCAGCACGGCCGTGGGCTCATCGAGGATGAGCACCTTGGCGTCCCGGACCAGTGCCTTGATGATCTCCACCCGCTGCTGCACGCCCACGGGCAGGTCTTCAATCAGGGCGTCGGGGTCGACGTCGAAGCCGTACCGGTCCGAGATCTCCCGGATCTTCCGGCGGGTGTCGTCAAGGTCCAGGAATCCGCCGGTCTTGGTGGTTTCCGCTCCCAGGGCGACGTTTTCCGCGACCGTAAAGACGGGGACCAGCATGAAGTGCTGGTGAACCATGCCGATGCCGGCAGCCATGGCGTCGCCGGGGCCGCGGAACGTGACCGGTTTGTCATCAATCAGGATTTCGCCCTCTGTGGGCTCGTACAGTCCGTAGAGGACGTTCATCAGCGTGGACTTGCCAGCGCCGTTCTCGCCGAGCAGACAGTGAATCTGCCCGGGTTCAACAACCACATCAATGTGATCGTTGGCTACCAGGGAGCCGAAGCGTTTGGTAATCCCCTTGAGTTCAAGTTTCAAAACTCTGACCAATCTCGAAGTGTCCGGAAGGCTTGGTCCGGACGCGAAGTGGGGGCCGCAGCACCAGCTTAGTGCCTGCGGTCGCAGGCGCAGCGGGCCGCGAAACGAAAAGCGCCACAGCCCGTGCGGTGGTGACCGGACGGGCCGTGGCGCTCAGCGGAAGAAGTTAAGACTTCGGGCTTGCTGCGGATTCAACCTTCAGCTTGCCGGAGGCGATGTCCTTCTTGATCTGGTCCAGCTCGGACTTCAGGTCCGCCGGAACCTGGGAGTCCATGTCGTGGAACGGAGCCAGCTGGACGCCGTCGTTCGCGAGGGTGCCGACGTACGGCGCGTTGGTGAACTGGCCGTCCTTGTCCTGCTTGACGACCGTCTCGACGGCCTCGCCCATCAGCTTCATGACGGAGGAGAGCATGATGTCCTTGTAATCCGGTGCCGTGAGGAAGCCGTCGGAGTCAACCCAGATGAGCTTGACGTCCTTGCCTGCTGCCTTGGCTTCCTTCAGGGCGGCGCCTGCACCCTTACCGACCGGGCCGGCGACGGGCATGACGATGTCGGCGCCCTGGTCCAGGAAGTTCTGGGTGAACTGCTTGCCCTTGTCCTGCTTTTCGAAGTCACCGGTGAAGGAGCCGTCCTGCTTGGCCTTGTCCCAGCCGAGGAGCTTGACGTCCTTGCCCTTCTGGTCGTTGTAGTACTTCACGCCGTCGGCGAAGCCGTCCATGAAGATGGTGACCGTGGGGATCTTGATGCCGCCGAAGGTGGCGACCGTTCCGGTCTTGGTGGTGCCTGCCGCGAGGTAGCCGGCCAGGAACGCCGCCTGGGCGGTGTCGTAGATGATCGGCTTGACGTTGGTGATCGGGGTGTCGTAGCCGAAGTCGATGATGGCGAAGTGCTTGTCCGGGTTCGCGGTGGCCTGGGCCTTCGTGGCGTCACCGAGGAGGAAGCCGACCGTGATGGTCAGGTTGCAGCCGGCGGCGACCATGGCGCGCAGGTTCGGCTCAAAGTCGTTGTTGGTCTTGGACTCGGCCTGGTTCGTCTGGATGCCGAGATCCTTCTCGGCCTTCTTCAGGCCCTCGTAGGAAGACTGGTTGAACGACTGGTCATCGAATCCACCCGAGTCGGACACGATGCAGCCCTTGTAGTTGCTGGCAGTCTGGGTGGCGGTGCTGGCCTCCGGGGCAGCTCCGCAGCCGGTCAACAGGAGTGCAGCCGCGCCCGCGGTGGCGACCCCGGCCATTGATCCGCGCTTGAGGGTGGCACGCAGGGAGTTCTTCAATTTTCCTCCAGGAAGAAAGAGTAGGCGCTACGACGGAGCTCAATGAGTGTCTGTCCGCGGTGTTCCGCTGAACTCTGTTTGTCACTGATGGATTCGCAGCACTGCGCCGAGGCGCACTGATGAAGTTACTGTAGTGTCCTGCGACACGTGCATGTAGCAGACTTCACAGCAATTACCCAGATTGTTGAGAACTTGTTACCTAGTAGTAGCCCGAACCCTTCCTACAGGCCCGTGCGCGCAGACGCCTCCGGCACCGGTCCCCGCGGGGACCGGTGCCGGAGACGTCGGAGTACAGTGGCGGCGGCTGCCTGTTTGGTGGCGCGCCGGCGCCGGACTACAGCCGGACGAGCATCTTGCCGGTGTTGGCGCCGTCGAGCAGGTCCATGAATGCCTGCGGTGCGTTCTCCAGGCCGTCCACCACCGTCTCGTCGTAGCGGACGGTTCCGTCGGCCAGCCAGCCGGACATGGCCTCGACAAACTCGGCCATGTGCTGCCAGTAGCCACTGACGAGGAAGCCCTTGAGCGTCAGCTGCTTGCCGATCGCCTGCATGAGGTTCCGCGGCGCCGGAGTCGGCTCGGTGGAGTTGTACTGCGAAATGGCGCCGCACATGGCCACCCGGCCGCCGACGGTGAGCGCGGACAGCGCCGCTTCAAGGTGCTCGCCGCCGACGTTGTCGAAGTAGACGTCGATCCCGCGCTCGCCCGCGGCGGTGGCGAGCTGCTCGGCCACAGGGCCGTCGTGGTAGTTGAACGCGGCGTCGAAGCCGAGTTCCAGGAGCCGTGACACCTTTTCCGGCGAGCCGGCGCTGCCGATCACGCGGGACGCGCCCATGGCCTTGGCGATCTGCCCGACGAGGGAGCCGACCGCACCTGCCGCGCCCGAGACGAACACGACCTCGCCGGGTTTGAATCCGGCGACTTTCAGCAGACCCGCGTAGGCGGTCAGGCCGGTCATGCCGAGGGCGCCGAGGAACGCGGAGGCGGGGGCCAGGTCCGTGCGCGCCGGGGTGGTGGCCGCGGCGTCGACGACGGCGTATTCGCGCCAGCCGAGGCTGTGCACGACGGTATCGCCGACGGCGCGCCCTTCGGCCCGGGACGCGATGATTTCGCCGACGGCTCCGCCGTCGAGGGCGGCATCCAGCGCGAACGGCGCGGAGTAGGACTTGACGTCGTTCATGCGGCCGCGCATGTACGGGTCCACCGAGATGTAGAGGTTGCGGACCAGGACCTGGCCGTCCTGCAGTTCGGGCAGCGGCGATTCGGCGAGGCGGAAGTTCGCCGGGACGGGACGGCCGTGCGGCCGGGACGCCAGCTGGATCTCGCGGGTGGTGACGGGAAGGGTGGGGGTTTCGGTGTGGGTGCTCATGCGGCTACCTCCAGGATTTTGATGTCGACAGTGATGTTGCCGCGGGTGGCGTTGGAGTAGGGGCAGACCTCGTGGGCCTTGGCCACGAGGGCCTCAGCGGTCTCCCGGTCCACGGCGGGCAGGGCGATCTCGAGTTCGGCGGCGATGCCGTAACCGGCGCCGCCCTCGAGGGCGCCGAGGTGGATCCTCGCGGCGACGGCGGAATCGGTCAGGTCTGCTTTCTGCTGGCGGCCGACGAGGCGCAGCGCCGAGTGGAAGCAGGCCGCGTAACCGGCGGCGAAGAGCTGCTCGGGATTGGTGCCCTCGCCGTTGCCGCCGAGTTCGACCGGGCTGGCCAGGGCCACGTTGAGTTTGCCGTCCTTGCTGACGGCGGTGCCGTCGCGGCCTTCGCCGGAGGCTAGGGCCTCGGCTGTGTAAAGGGGTTTCATGGGGTTTCCGTTCTGTCGGCGGGACAAAGTGGTTGAGACAAAAGCGTTCCAGCGAGGAACTCGCCGGAAACCTGCGGAGTCGCCGTGAACTTCCGGCGAGACGGCACGCCACCGGCGATTTCGACGTCTAACGCGTCTACCGGGGCGGTCTCAGTGGGAGGCCTGGAGTGCACTGGCCAGCCGGCCCAGGGTTTCGCGGAGCTGGTCGAGTTCGGCCGGCGTGAGGCCGGCGGCGTCGGCGAGCCGCTGCGGGATGCCACTGGCTTTGGCGCTTAGTGCGGCCCCGGCGTCGGTCAGGTAGATCTCCACGCGGCGCTCGTCTTCGGCGGACCGGCGGCGCTGGACGAGGCCGAGGGCTTCGAGCCGCTTGAGCAGCGGCGAGAGCGTCCCGGAGTCGAGCCCGAGCTCCTCCCCCAGTTCACGGACGCTGCGCGGCTCCGCTTCCCACAGCACCAGCATGGCGAGGTATTGCGGGTAGGTCAGGCCGAGCTCCTCCAGCATGGGCCGGTAGGCGGCCGTCGCTGCGCGGGAGGCCGAGTACATGGCAAAGCACACCTGCCGGTTCAGGCGGAGCGCTTCGGACCCGTGTGGGCGGGCCCCTTCTGGCGTGGTCATAGCTCTAGCCTACTCCACAATTGAGTTGTGCACAATTCAATTGTGCACAACTCAATTGAGGAGAATCCAACCGTGCGGCCGACCGGCAATGGGGCCATCGACGCCAATACCGGCGTCGCCGAATTTCCCCACGTTCGCCGGACGCCGACGGCGTGTCGGCCCGAATATCAGGCGCGTCCCGGCGTCGTGCCGCCAAAGGTGGGGAAACCCCCGCAGGCGGGCACCGCGGAAGTCCGGACCGAGCGGGGCGGGGATCTAGAGGTCGCGGATGGTGCGCAGGGCCGCCGCCGTGAGCACCTGGATGCCGAGGCCGAGGGCCCGCTCATCGAGAATGTAGTCGCCGCGGTGGAGGTCGTACTCTTCCCCGCCGGGGGTCTTGGTGCCGAGGCGCATCATGGCGCCGGGGGTCTCGGCCAGGAACCAGGCAAAGTCCTCCCCGCCCATGGACTGCGGGGTCAGGACGACGGCGCCCTCGCCGATTTCGGCGCGGGCGGCGGCCTCGATCAGCGCGGTCTCGTGCTCGGAGTTGACCACAGGCGGCACGCCGCGGGTGTGCTCGAGGTGGACGTCGACGCCGTACGGCTCGGCGATCTGCCGGACGACCTCGTCGAGCAGTTCACCGGCATCGTGCCAGGCCTCGCGGTCCAGGCACCGCATGGTGCCGGCCATGTAACCGCTGCCGGGGATGGCATTCGGGGCCGAGCCTGCCGAGATCTGTCCCCAGACCACGGATACGCCGCTGCGGACATCGACGCGGCGGGACAGGACGGCGGGAACGTTGACCGCGATCTGCGCGAGGGCGAAGACCAGTTCCTCGGTCAGGTGCGGGCGCGAGGTGTGTCCGCCACGGCCGGAAAGTTCAATCTTGATGGTGTCCGACGCGGAGGTAATGGCCCCGATCCGGGTGCCGATCTTGCCGACCTCGATCCGGGGATCGCAGTGCAGCGCAAGAATGCGGGGCACGCCCTCGAGAACACCCTGTTCGATGCACGAGGTGGCGCCACCGGGCATCGTCTCCTCGGCGGGCTGGAAGATGATCCGGACAGTGCCGCGCAACGGGGACTGCTCGTGCATGCGCTGCAGGACCAGGGCGATGCCGAGCATGGTGGTGGTGTGGACGTCGTGGCCGCAGGCGTGGGTCACGCCGTGGTTCTTCGACGCGAACTCAAGGCCCGTTTCCTCGATGATCGGCAGGGCGTCAATGTCGCCGCGCAGCGCGGTGGCGATGGGCCCTTGTCCGATGTCGACCGTCAGGCCGGTTCCCTCGAGACGCCGGGGCTTGAGCCCGGCTTCCTCGAGCCGCTTCGCGAGCTTGTCGGTGGTGCGGAATTCCTTGAACGACAGCTCAGGGTGCGCATGGAGGTCGCGGCGGAAAGCGATCAGCTCCGGCAGGAGGGGCTCCAGCCACGGCCCCACGAGAGTCGTGGGCTCAGCTTCAGTAGAGTAGTTGCGCACGGAACAACTCTATCCAGCCGACAAAGAATAGCGGCATCGCGTACGGCGCGTTACGGATTGCTGAACGCGGGATGGCCGAAAAGCCTCCCGCCCGCCTACAGGACGTCGGTGTCGCCCTTGGCCTTGATGGCGTCCACTGCCTGCTTGACCCGCTGCGAGTGTTCCTTCGTGGTGACCAGCAGGGCGTCCGGAGTGTCAACGATCACGACGTCTTTAATGCCGATGAGGGCGATCACCCGCTTGGTATCGGAGACCACCACACCACTGGCGTTCTCGGTGAAGACGCGTGCGCCTTCGCCCAACACCGTGACTTCGTCGACTTCCTTGGCGCTGTTGAGCCGGCCCACGGAGGCAAAGTCCCCGACGTCGTCCCAGCGGAACGTTCCGGGCACTACGGCGACGTCGCCCGCGGCGGCGGCCGGTTCGGCGACGGCATAGTCAATGGCGATCTTGGGCAGGGTGGGCCAGACCCGGGCCGTGACGGCGTCGCGCTCCGGGGTGTCCCAGGCCTTGGCGATTTCCTGCAGTCCGGCGAAGAGCTCGGGCTGGTTGGCTTCGAGGTGCTTGAGCATCAGCGAGACCGGCGCGACGAACATTCCGGCGTTCCAGACGTATTCGCCGCTGTCAACGTACTGCTGGGCCACTTCCTCGCTGGGCTTCTCCACGAACTCCACCACGGACTGCGCGCTGGGGGCGTCGGGGATGTTGAGGTTCGCTCCGGAGCGGATGTAGCCGAATCCGGTGGAGGGGTGGGTGGGCTTGATGCCGATGGTGACGATCTTCCCCGCAGCCGCGGTGTAGACGGCCTCACGGACGGCATCCTGGAAGAGCGCGTCCGGGCTGATGACCTGGTCCGCGGCGAACGAGCCCATGATGGTGTCCGGATCCCGCTCATGGAGGATGGCCGCGGCGAGGCCGATGGCCGCGCCGGAGTCCTTGGGCTCGCTTTCCAGGACGAGGTCAGCTTCCAGGACCTCAGGCAGTTGGCGGCAGACAGCGGCCCGGTGGGCGGCACCGGTCACCACCAGCACGTGCTTGCCGGCGACGGGCTGGAGGCGGTCGTAGGTCGCGCGCAGCAAAGTGCTGCCCGAACCGGTCAGGTCATGGAGGAACTTCGGGGCCGCTGCCCGTGACAGGGGCCAAAGACGGGTCCCCACCCCGCCCGCCGGAATGACCGCAATAAAACGGTCCAGCGGTGAATCCTGGCTTGTCACTTTGTCTGTAGTCATCACCGCTACTTTAGCCGACGGCGGCCACATCACCCCCGAACGGGAAGGAATCCCGCCCCCGGGGCCCCCGCAGTCGAGGCCGCAGTCACGGCCGCAGCCGCAACCGAATGTGGCGTTCGTCTCAAAAGAGACGAAAAACCGCGCCGGGGCTTGTCAACAACCTGTCCCTAAATTGAATAAGCTGTGAGCGAAGCCTAGATTTAGGCTTGAGCTTACGAGTGCTCTCGCAGCAGGCGTTCCCCCCGCGTGGATCCCATGCCAGCGCCGCTGTGTTGCAGGGAGGTTTATTCAGTGCCGACAAAACCAGCTGGCACCTTGTACCGCGGCCGTGAAGGCATGTGGTCCTGGGTTGGACACCGCATTACCGGTGTAGTGATTTTCTTCTTCTTGTTGGTCCACGTGCTGGACACCTCATTGGTGCGTGTGTCCCCCGAGGCCTACACCGCCGTGATTGGCGCCTACAAGAACCCC
>NZ_JBFTHK010000022.1:0-39745 GCF_056394205.1 Arthrobacter sp. 10T413_2
AGATGGAGGGGATGAGGGCCCGGATGCGGACAATGAGCGACGCGAACACCACCACCATGCCGGAGGCAACCAAGGTGTGGATCCCGAAGCGCTCATCGACCGGGAACACTCCCACGCCGGCGAGGAACACGCCGATCAGKACGATGCCGCCTTCGAGCAGCCTTACCCKGTGAAGTGCGGCCGGGGTGTTGGCGCTCGCAGCGAGCGTCGCCGTCGAATATCCCGCCAGGGTGGTGACCACKACGCCGCCGACGATCAAGGTGAAGTTGAACGTCACCCCGGAGACGTCCGAGCTCATGCCGAGGGCGCTGAGGTGCTTCTGCCACCAGAGGGGGTCCGCTGCCGTGAGCATGCTCGTGAKGACACCAGTGACGAKGAAACCGGCGAGGAGTGCGGCGAGCCGGTAGGCGGTCATGCCGAGCGCGGAGAGGTACGCGACGTAGGCGCTGATGGCCCCCGCACCCCCGACCAGGACGGCGGCCGCCACCGGGTAGAGKACGGCGCCGATGAACGCTTGCTGGAAGATCCAAAAGAGCGCCAGCCAGCCGAGCAGGAACATACACGCGTGGGCCAGCGCGAGGGCGCCGACGTCGATCGCAGAACGCGTCCGGCCGCCGCGGAACTGCGGTGACACCGACGCCGGGCGTTGCAGGCAACCGGTCACCACCGCCGCGGCACCAAGAACCGCCGTGCCGATMGCTGCAATGTCACCGGCCGATCCTCGTCCGGACAACGCCACGGGCTCCCGCCCGACGAGCAGGAGCGCGACGCCGCCGAGGACTACGAAGCCCACGCTGCCGACGAAGAGCGCACGTGCCTCGGACGTGACGGCGGCATGCTTGTTCCGGACTAACATCGCTCACTTCGATTCACTGGCGTTGCGGCTGGTACTGGTCCGCCGGCACAGGCCGCCCGTTCCGCTCMAGGAAAAGGCCTTGGGCCAAGTCCGACATCCGAATCCGTTTCCGGAACTATGGGTCCCGGGCGGTCCTCCGCCGGCGATAACCCAACGCTATGTCCGGCCCGGCCGCGGGCCGTCACCCGGAACGGATGAAACCGTCGATGATGGCGCCCGGCGTGACCGCAGCCCCTAACTCGCGGCGGCGGACGTCAGCGCCTCCAGCAGCGGCGTCGTGGGCCGTCCGATCAGCCCGGAAAGCTCGCCCGTGACGGTGGCCAGAAGACCAGCTTTCGTGTCCGTGTCCAGGGCGGCGAGGAATCCCGCGGTCCCTTGATCGAGCCCGGCAGCAGTCAGGACCTGGATCAGCTCGGGCGCGGACACGGGCTGGTACACGACTTCCCGTCCGGCGATCCCGGCGATCGCCGTAGCCAGTTCCTTGAAGTCCCACGCGTAGTCGCCGGAGAGCTCGTAGGTGCGGCCCTCGTGCCCGGCGGAGGTGAGCACCGCCGCGGCGGCGGCCGCATAGTCCGCCCGTGCGGCGCTGGCGACCCTCCCGTCACCGGCAGCGGCGACGACGGCGCCCGTCTGCCGGGCCGTGGCCACGGTCTGGGCGTAGTTTTCGGAGTACCAGCCGTTGCGCAGGAGCGTAAAGTCGAGTCCCGACGCGCGGATGAGTTCCTCGGTTGCCTTGTGCTCGGGCGCCAGGATCAGCTCTGTGGTGTCCGCCGMCAGGACGGACGTATAGGCAATGAAACGGACACCTGCCGCTTTGGCCGCACTGACCACGTTGGCATGCTGTGCCACCCGGGAGCCTACCTCGCTGCCGGAGACCAGCAGGAGCTTCTCAACGCCGGCGAGAGCGGCCTCGAGCGCGGCAGGATCGGAATAGTCCGCCACGCGCACCTGGACGCCCCGGGACTCCAGATCCACGGCTTTCGCGGCGTCGCGGACCACCGCCACGAGGGAACCCGGCTCCTGCCTGCTGAGTAGGTCCTCAAGGACCAATCGGCCCAGCTGTCCTGTGGCACCCGTTACTGCAATCGTCATGTCGCGCTCCTGGAATCTGAGGTGAAGTTCATGTCAAGTCTTTGCCGTGCCGGCGAACCGGCACCGGGGATCACAACCGGTGCCCGGCGCCGGGCATTCCGGTGTTACGCTGTGCGACGCCGTCCATCGTTCGGCTGTCCGCGCCGCGGCGCAGGCACCGGGCCGCGTTTTGTACCGTCTTGTACCTAACGCCTATGTCAGGGTCCACGAACGCTTGGACAGCCCGAACCAGAACCCGTCGATCGCCGTCTTCGCCTGGATGTCTCCCGAGCCGTATGCAGCCCCKAGGGCAACATAGAGCGGAGCCCAGTGCTYGCTCCGGGGGTGCGCTTCGCGGGCGGCCGGCGCCTTGTTCAGKAAATCCAGGATGGAGTCGACGTCGCCGCGGGCCATGGCTTCCTCGGCCCAGTGGTCGAATTCGCTGGATGCTGCCGGCGKGGCGGTGTCCGGTCCGCCGGCGGGATTGAACCAGCGCAGGTTGTGCGTGGTGAAACCGGATCCGACGATCAGCGTGCCCCGGTCGCGCAGAGGCCCAAGCGACATGCCGAGTTCGAACAATCCCTGCGGATCCAGCGTCGGCATGGACATCTGCACCACCGGCACGTCTGCTGCCGGGTACATCTCCTTCAGGGGAACGTAGGCGCCGTGGTCCAGGCCGCGGCTTTCATCGCGCTCCACGTGGTGGCCGTGGGCGGCCACCAGCTTCTCCACTTCGGCTGCCAACTCAGGTGCCTGCGGGGCGTCATACGCCACGTCGTAGTACTTCTGGGGGAAGCCCCAGAAGTCGTAGACCAGGCCAGGATCGCGTCCGGTGGCGCTGAGTGTCACCGGCGCATTCTCCCAGTGCGCAGAGACCATCAAGATGTCCTTGGGCTTGCCAAAGGTGCCGGACCAGTCGTTGAGTTGGCGGGTCCAGGTGGAGTCGTCGGCCAAAGGTGGCGCACCGTGGCTGAGGAAGAGTACCGGAGGGCGGTCAGTGGTCTGAGTCATGGCCTCATCGTAYCCTGTTTTTATTGAAGCTTCAAGCTTCCTCCAGACTCCGGCCCGGCTCCCGGCGGCCTCCGGTCAGAACGTGGGAACGGTGAACCCGAGGCCCAGGAGGCCGCGGCCGGCCTGCTCGAGCACCGGATCCCTGGTGAGCGCCGCGTGGTTCAACAGGACGTTGACGTCGCGCTGGATCCGCTGGAGCGGGTGCGATAGCCGGTGGACACTCCCGCCGGATCCCGTCATGACCAGGCGGACCGCTTCAGCCGAGGCCTCGCCGCTTAGCGCGAGGGACAGCCGGTAGTCAGCGCGCTCCCGGTCCGTCATTGTTGAGGGCCGGCGCGCATGGGAGGACGAGACGACCCGGACAGCTTCCTGCCAATGCAGCCGTGCCGCGGCAACCAGGCCGTAAGCCTGCGCATAGCGGACCTGGGCGAGCGGCGAGTCGGCCTGCCGCGTCTCCACGGTGTGCTTGACCTTGCGCACCATCAACAGCTCGCGGAACAGTTCGACCGCATACTCGGCTGACCCCAGGGCGGCGGCAGGGGCCACCATGTTCAGCAGCGCGCTCATGGGGGTGTGGATCAGCGGATCCTGATGGAGTTCGCTGCCCGGATTGGCCTCGGCCGCCAGGAGTTCCCAGTCCAGCGCTCGATGCTCCGGGACGAACAGGTTCCCGGCCAGGATGTCGTTGCTCCCGGTCCCCCTCAGCCCGGCGGTGTGCCACGCATCGAGAACTTCGACGTCGGCCAGGGGCACCAGGCATTGCAGGCGCACCCCGCCGTGCTGCGCCGCGAGCAGCGCCCACTCGGAGTGCATCACCCCGGAGGCGAAGGTCCACCGTCCCGAGATGGAGTAGCCTCCCGGTACCTTCTCCGCCACCCCGGCCGGCGCGCCGGTGGCGGCTGCCAGCGGTGCCGGACCGTTCGCGAAGACTTCGTCCTGCGCTTCCCGGGGCCAGCGTGYGAGCATCCAGACATGCTCGACCAGATGGCCCACGCTCCATGCCGTGGAGGCGCATCCCCTCGCAAGCCGGCGCACGACCTCAACGTAGGTCTCCAGCCCCATGCCGAATCCCCCGGCAGCCTTCGGGGAGAGCATGTGGAAGATTTCGGCCGACCGCAGTTCCGCCATGGTGGAGTCGGGTATGCGGCGAAGCTGCTCTGTTTCCGCGGCCCGCTCGCGCAGGCCGGGAAGGAGTCCCTGAGCGCGGGCCAGCATCTCATCATGGGTGGGGACGACGACGGGCACCGCGGCAGCGGGCCGGGCGGCAGTCCCGGCGAGGATGCCGCTGCGCGGCTCATCACGGCCGGGGCCGGCGTCGGGCGGGATTTGGAGCGTGTGGGAGGTGTGGTCGCGCTTGGCGGTCAGGTACCGGAGGTTGGCCGGGGACAGGTGGACGCCGGTGGCGATCTGCGCGGAAACGTCGACGCCGAGGGCGGTCAGCTGGGCTGCCTTGTCCGGGTTGTTGCTGAGCAGGCGCACCGTCCCGGCGCCCAGGGCGCCGAGCATCTGCGCCGCAGCCGTGTAGTCCCGCTCGTCCTCGCGGTGCCCGAGAGCGAGGTTGGCCTCGTAGGTGTCCAGGCCGCCGTCCTGCAGGGCATAGGCATCGAGCTTGGAATACAGGCCGATGCCGCGGCCTTCCTGGCGGAGGTAGAGCAGGAACCCGCCTGCGGCTGCGATCCGCTCCACAGCCTCCCGCAGCTGCGGACCGCAGTCACACCGCTGGCTCCCGAACACATCCCCGGTGAGGCATTCACTGTGCAGCCGCACCAGGGGTCCCGAGCCTCCGCGCGCCGCGTCCAGCAGGGCCTGCTCCCACTCGCCGAAGGCGACGAGCAGGTGCTCCTTTCCATCGGTGAGCCCGATGAAGGTCAGMACCTCGGCGTCGGCGGTGAACCCGTCCGCGAACCGCAGAGGCACGGAAACGCGGCTGCGTACGGCGGCTGCTGGAGCGGGTGCAGCGTGTTCGATGGTCTCTGACACAAGGGTCATCTCAGGTCCTCAGGCATTCGGCAGGAAGGTGCAGGCGTTGCGCCGGAGCGGGACAGACCGGCCAGACGACGTTGCGGTCCGCGGCATTTCCGGCAGAACTTTACTTGAAACTTAAAGTTATAGGGAGGCGCGGCCKGCGATGCAAGCCATGACCCCGTGTGACGGGTCCGGCGGAAGCATCGGCGCGCGCACGCACGGATGACCCGGCGGCGGGTGCCATCATGAGGGCGTGACTATCGCAAAAACMATCGTGCTGTTCATCCTGGCCGCGGCGGCCGAAATCGGCGGGGCGTGGCTCGTGTGGCAGTCCGTCCGCGAAGGCCGGGACTGGTGGTGGGCCGGGCTGGGTGTCGTGGCGCTGGGCATCTACGGCTTCGTGGCCACCCTGCAGCCCGACGCGCACTTCGGGCGCATCCTCGCGGCGTACGGCGGCGTGTTCGTGGCCGGCTCCCTGGCCTGGGGCATGATCTTCGACGGGTTCCGGCYGGACCGGTGGGACATCCTGGGTTCCGCGGTCTGCCTGTTCGGGGTCGCCGTCATCATGTTCGCGCCCCGCGACGCGGGCTAACGCGGGCGGGCGCTCCTCCGCCGGGCCGCCCTACCGGCGGATTGTGCGCTCGAGTACCTGGCCGAGGATTCGCGCGCCTTCCCGGAAGGCGCCCGGATTGGGGCCGGCGTAGTTGAGCCGGATGAACGGTCCGGCCGGTTCGGCCGGGAACMACTCGGTCCCGGCGGCGATGATCACCCCGGCGGCGTCGCAGTCACGGACGAGCTGATCGACGTCGGTCCCGTCKGGCAGGCGGGCCCACAGGTTCAGCCCGCCCCTGGGCACGTGCTCAACGTGGGCCAGCGGGGCATGCTCCCGCAGGCTGCCGACCAGCAGATCCCGGCGGTCCTGGAGCTGGTGGCGCAGACCGCGCAGGTGGGTCTGCCACGCCGGGTGCGTCACGACGTCGAGGGCGGCCGCCTGKAGCACGCCGCTGACGTACATCGATTCGGCACCCCGGTCGGCCAGAATGCGGTCACGCGCGGGGCCGCGGGCGATCACCGCAGCAACGCGGATGCCCGGCGACACGCTCTTCGTCAGCGACCGAAGGTAAACGACATGGCCGGAATCGTCCCGGGCGGCCAGGGGTGAGGCATCGGTGGTGATGCCGAAATCATGCGCCCAGTCGTCCTCGACGAGGAACGCGCCATGGGCGCGTACTGCCTCCAGCACCTGCTCCCCCACGCGCGTGGCCCATTGCGCACCGGTGGGATTGGCATAGTTCGRCTGCGCATAGAACAGCCGCGMACCGGTCTCGGCAAAGGCGCGGGCCAACTCCWCCGGGTCGGGCCCCTCGGGACCGCTCGGCACGGGAACAACCCGGACACCGGCCTGCGTTGCGGCCAKGATGGCTCCCCAGTACGTCGGGGATTCCACCAGCAGCGGCTGTCCCCTGCCGACCAGCGCCCGGAACACGGAGCTGAGCCCGCTCTGGCTGCCGGGGAGCACGATCACATCGCTGGCCGTCGGCGGCGTGACACCGGCCGGCGTTGAGGCCCGGAGTTCGTGTGCGAACCAGGACTGCAGTTCGGGCAGGCCCGCGGCGGGCKGGCGGGACAAGGCGGCGTCTCCCCGGGCTGCCCGGGTCAGGGCCGCCCGCACCAGACGCTCGGGCAGGAGTTCACGGTCCGGGTAGCCGGAGTGGAAGGCGATGACATCGTTCGGCGCGCTGCGCATCGCCGTGGAGACGGGGCGCAGCGGCGCCTGGGGCGAGCCCAGTGCGGCTGTCTGCCAGCCGTAGTCCGCAGGCCGGGCCGTCCKGACGGCCCGCACGAAGGTTCCGACGCCCGGGCGGCTTTCGATCAGGCCCTGTGCGGCAAGCGTGCGGAGCACCTTCTGCACGGTGACGGGGCTGGCTTGGTACTCGGCGACCAGGGACCGCGTCGAGGGCAGCCTGKCGCCGGGCGCGGCACCGGCAATCCACTCCCGGAGGCGTGCCGTGATTTTCGAGGTGCTATCGTTGGACATGAGAGACAATAGTAGCGCTACTGCGATATTTGATCAACCGTTATCGCCCCGGCCGGCCACCGGACTGTGGTGGGGATTGCTCGGCGTCGCCGCCTTCTCCTTCACGGTTCCGTTCACGCGCGTTGCCGTTGCGGGGCTGTCGCCGTTGTTCATCGGATCGGGGCGGGCCGTCGTCGCGGCAGTTCTCGCCGCGTGCACCCTCGCGTTGACGCGCCAGCGGGCGCCGCGCGGTTCCCAGTGGGCGCGCGTTGCCGTGGTCGCCGGCGGCGTGGTTGCGGGCTTCCCGCTGCTGACCTCCTTCGCCCTCACCTCGGTTCCCGCCAGCCACGGCGCTGTCGTTATCGCGCTGCTCCCCGCGGCGACCGCAACGATGGCAGTGCTTCGCGGCCACGAACGCCCACCCGTCATCTTCTGGGTCATCACCGGCGTCGGCGCGGTTGCGGCCATCGTCTTCGCCTCCGCGCAATCCGGCGGCGTCGGGCAGCTGCATCTGGCGGACCTGCTTCTTTTCGGCGCCGTGGTGTGCGCGGCAATCGGCTACGCCGAAGGCGGCAAGCTGGCCCGCGAACTCGGGGCCTGGCAGACAGTGTCCTGGGCGCTCGTCCTCGCCTCTCCCCTCATGGTGTGCCTGGTGGCGCTCTCCATCGCCGGGCAACCACCCGCCGGCACCCCCGCGCAGTGGGCGGCCTTCGCCTACCTTGGGATCGTGAGCATGTTCCTTGGCTTCTTCGCCTGGTACCACGGCCTGGCCATCGGCCCCATGGCGCAAGTCAGCCAGATCCAATTGGTCCAGCCGGTGTTGAGCATTTGCTGGGCCGGGATCATACTGGGCGAGAACCTGAGCTGGACCACCATCATCGGCGGGGCCGCGGTGATAGTCTGCGCCGGCCTGGCGGTCCGCTCCCGGCCCGGCAGCCCGAGGGCGAAAGCGAGTACCAGTATGGATGCGACAACAGGTGGGCCGGCAACCGCTACAGCGACAGCGACGGCTATAGCGACGGCGAAGACAGGCCCCTGACCGGCAGCCGTCTCCCCGGCCCCTCGACTGCACTCCGCACCGCCGGCCCGCGCGCCCCGCCCCGCGTCCGATCCCCGACCCCAGGCCCCCGATCCGAAGGGAAACCTCCGTGTACATCCCGGCACATTTCGCCGCCAGCTCCGATTCAGTCCAGCACTTGCTCACCCGCGCGGCCGCGGCCAACCTGATCACTTCCACGGCGAACGGCATGCTCGCCACGCTGTTGCCCTTTGTCTATGACCCGGCGGCCGGTGAGCATGGTGCGCTGCACGGACACCTCGCCCGGAACAACCCCCAATGGTCCGCACCCGCCCTCGGCGAATCGCTCTTCATCATCCAGGGCGCGGACGCCTACATCTCACCGTCGTGGTACGCGTCCAAGGCAGAGCACGGGCGGGTCGTTCCCACCTGGAACTACTCCACGGCCCACGTCTACGGCACCCTGGTCATCCACGATGATCCGGCCTGGCTAGCCCGCCACGTCAGGCGGCTGAGCGACCACAACGAGGCCGGCTCAGCGCGGCCCTGGACCGTGGACGACGCCCCCGAGCGCTACATTGCCGGGCAGCTGCGCGCAATCGTCGGCGTCGAGCTGCTCATTACCCGGATTGAGGCGAAGCACAAGCTCAGCCAGAACCGGCCCGATGCMGATATTGACGGCGTCGTCGCGGGGCTGCGGGCGCGCGGTGACATGCAAAGCGCCGCGGACGTCGCGGCGGCCCGCGAGGCCCGCGATCAGGCCCGGTGCCCGCATTCGGATGGATCCCCGGCCTGATCCGGGACCGGGCGGGAGGTGCTGCCTGCCGCCTTGGTTCTACCCCTGGCGAAGCCCGAGGGTGTTGCCGTCAGGATCATGGAACCACGCAGCCCTCGCGGGGCCGAGCTGGGCGATGTGGCCCGTCGTCACCAGGGGGCCTTCGGTGTAGTCCAGGAATTCCACGCCCTTCGCGCTCAGGTCCTGGACCACGGCCTMGATATCTTGCACCTCGAAATGGGCCAGGGTGTGCTCCGTCGTGACGGGCGGGCGCTTGAAGACCGAGATCTCGCTGGCGGCTCCGCAGCGGWACCGGACTCCGGCAGGGGTCTCCCACAGGAATGTCAGGCCGAGGATATCGCTATAGAACGACTTGGCCCTCTCCAGGTCCGTGACCGGAATCGTGGCTACAACCATCGTGGCAGTGATCATCAGAACCTCCTCGTCGGACCCGTCTGGTCGGCGCGACCTGTCCGTCACGCCGCGCGCCTGAAGCAGCGAATGGGTCCTKGTACTTGTCTACGGATCGTCCCACCGTCCACCGGCGACGGGACAGGGCCTTCGTACCCGCTGTGCGAGGGCGGCGCCGTCGTCCCCGAGGCAGCCGGGCAAGTGTCGCAGCATCCGTGGGCGCCAAAGATGCGGCGGACACTGACGAGCGAATTCGGCCCCCTACTCAGCCGTTTTCGCTACTCCTTCGGACAGCCGACACGAAAGAGGTCGGGCGCTACGGGGATACCGTAGCGCCAGACCTTTTCCGGTTCATACGTCCGTTTCCGGCCGGCGCCCAGCCAACAATTCCACCCTTGTGCATCCACACTGCTGGGTCCTTACTGGTGGGAGGAGAGTAGGCCAGCGCCCACCGGGACCKCCAATCGTGAAGGTGCGTCTCCCTGCTAAGGGCGTGAGCGGCAGGCACTCCAACTCTMACGTATCTAGGAGGATGGACATGTTCGCTCGCGTCAGCACCTATCAGCCAGGCCCTGACAGCTCGGGGGCACCCACAGAGGACACCGTCAACCGGGTGCTCGCATTGCCGGGGTGCCTTGGCATCTACTACCTGTTGGGGAAGGACAACAAGTCGCTGTCCATCACGCTGTGGGAGGACGAGGAAGCCCTCGCCGGCAGCGCGGAAGCTGCGACTCAAATCCGTTCGGAAACCAGCGCCGAGCAACACATGCAGATCCTTGGCGTCGAGGAATTTGACGTGCTCACACGGCACCTCAAGGACTGACCGGCGGTGCGGGCAGCTGCGGGACCGCCTAGAAGCCCGCGAGGCCTTTGCCGATCATCACGACGCCAATAATGGCGAGCACAGCCGCGATGACGATGTTGTAGTAGCGAACCAGCCATGTCCGGACCGGTTCCAGCACTCCGCGCACGCGGGCACCGAGGAAAAGATACGCCACGACCGGGACCACGACGGTGATCGTGGCGATCGCCGTGTAGATGAGCACGGCTGCGGTAAGCATGCCGGGCGGGAGCGTGGAGCTTCCGATCACGACACMGGCCGCGAGGCCGAAGATCAGTTCCTTCGKATTGATGACGGTCACCAGGAAGCCGGTCCTCAGAGCCTTCGCGGGCGGCATGTCATCCAAGGCTTGCATCCACCMGGGGGTCTTCGGTTCGGCGGACCCCCTGGGCCGTGAGCGGACCTTGGTCAGGGCCAGGAAGACCRGCGCCACCCCGAGCACKAGGCGGATGACGGCGCCGACTCGTGACCCGCCGGTTCCCTGTGTKACGAGTTCGGACAGGGCGGCCACTGCAATCACCGTCGCGAGGACCCCGAGGACCCGGCCCACGGCAAATGCGATGCTCCTGCCCCGACCGTTCGGGGACAGGACCATCAGGAGCACCGCGATCAGCGGGAGCGGACTGGCCGCAAGGCCAATGGCTTGCGGCATCAGCTCCGCGACCAGCTCAAGCACACTTCTCCGTTACAGCGACGACAAGGACACGAACGGCAATTGCTATATCCGACATGATGGACACGCTAAACCAAAAGAACTACCCGGAATATAGCCAGGCTTCGAGTCCTACCCCGGCCGCAGTCAGGACTGCGTCGCCAAGGAGGCCCGGCGGAAGTCGGTGCTCCACACGTCGACGCCCCGCCCGTCCCCGTCCGTGACGACGTATTCGGGCCAGCGATCAAACGCCGAGCAGGKATGGGATATCCCGAAATCCACCGTATCCGTGACCTCCAGACCGGTCACGCCGGTAAGGACTGCGTGGTGGTCGAAAAGATTTCGCACCGCTGCGGTTGCGCCGGTCTTTGTCGCACCGTCAGCCGTTCGGGCCGACAAAAAGCTCGGCAGTCCGGCGTCGTACGGAAGATCCCGTTTGCCCGCGCCGACGACGGCGATCCCCTCTTCCGGGGTGGACAGGACGACGGCGCGAACCGAAAGCGCGGGAATGAGACCCGGCATGGGGCTGACGGCGGCGTACGTGCCGTGATCGTGGGTCACGTAGCACCMTGATCGKAGAATAGTCCTGGTTCCAGGCACCTCGCCGAGGTCAGGAAGGAACGCGATGACGCGRTCCGGGAACGCGGAACCGCCCATGGAATAGATGGGCGTGGCGGTCTCAAAGTACGTCGCGGCTTCCAGATAGGTGTCCCGCACCAGTTGGCAGTGCCGGTCAACCGCCGTGACCGTATCCTCGGCCCTGCTGTTGGGCACGACGCCTTCGTAGCCGGCAACGCCGACCAGCTTCAGGCCCGGCGTGGCACGGACCAGCCCGGCCAGGCGCAGGGCCTCGCCCACGCCGCGGACTCCGGTGCGTCCGCCGGGAGTTCCTACGTCGATCAGCACCTCAAGGGCGACCGTCGCGCCCTCGAACGCCGCCGCCGCGGCCTTGACCCCTGCTGCCKAATCGACGAAGCAACGGATTTCCCGGCCAGGATCCTCCTCCAGCCACGTTCGGACACGCAGTAGTCCGAACGTGTCGACGATCTCGTTGGCGACGAGAACGCGGACATGTCCCCACTCCAGTGCCGAAGCGACCTGATCCACGGTGGCGACGGTTACGCCGACCGCGCCGGCAGCCACCTGCCGTTCGATGATCGGTGCCGACATCGTTGTCTTGACATGCGGGGCCAGCTCCACACCCCGCTCGCGACACCACTCCGCCATGACCCGGATATTGCTGTCGAGGGCCTCGCTGTTGAGCCGCAGCTGCGGATACGCCGAGGCGGCGGCTAGTTTGGCCGCGAAGTCTCCATCGGCTCCGGCCTGACTCTTGATCGACTTGCTCACGCTACTCCCCTGTCGTTCGCCCAAAAAGGAGCCTTTCCCTCCGACAATCTACTGGAGCATCATGGGGCAGTACGTCATGGCCAGGGCAAAACCGGGAACCGAGGGAAAAATGCCCACGGACCGTTAGTGCTTCTCTTCTTTGGCCGTCTCGGTGAAGAGGTCTCCCTGAGCGGCTCCCGAACCCGCCTTACCGCCGCCCGGGCCGCGCAAAATGAATGCAATACCGACGGCGGCCGCTGCGCCGGCCAGCGGTCCGGCGACGTACACCCAGTAGTCGCTGAAGTTGCCGCCGGCGAGGTCGGGGCCGAACGTTCGCGCCGGATTCATCGATGTGCCGGAGATGGGACTGCCCCACAGGCCGGCCACGGCAATGTAGGCGCCTACTGCAAAGGCCCCGAGCAATCCGATGTTCTGGGCCCCGGAGGCGGTTCCCAGAATGACGCTGACCAGCACCAGCGTGAGCAGTGTCTCCATCCAGAACGCGGCGCCCGCCGAAAACTCCGCCGCCGGATAGTTCGAACCGTATGTGGCGGAGACACCGATCACGGCCTGCAGAAGCAGGCAGGCAAGCGTCGCGCCGATGAGCTGAACGACGATGTAGCCCGGTACCCGGCGCCACGGGAAGTCACCGCGGAGCGCGAACGCGAAGCTGACCGCAGGGTTCAGATGCGCGCCGGAGATTTTGCCCATGAACAGGATGATCCCCATCACCATCAGGCCGGGGGCCACCACGGCCGCCGTGCGGCTGATGACACCGGGGAAGGCCTGGCTCATCATTCCACCCCCGGCCGCGACAATGACGAGGAGAAATGTGCCGTAAAACTCCGAGAACAGCCGCCGCCATTCCTGGCGCGGATCATTAAAATCCTGGATTCGCAGCAGGATGTTCTGCTCGACAACTCCCAATTCGCTGGCAAGGTTGTGATTGTGCGCCTCGTCTTGACGCGCGCCCGCGCGTCCGATTCCGTCTTTGCCCTGATTTTCCGCCATGGCGTGTCGCCTCCGCCGGTTATGGAATCGTGCCGTGCCAATCTGTTGGCACAGAGCGGGGCGGCACCTGTGAAGCCCAATGTACCGCTGCCGGAGCCGGTTGTCAGCGTTGCGCACGTGGCCCTCCAGGAGTTGTCGGCCGGCCAATGAAGCGAGATCCATCCGTCACGCGAACATCCGACAGAACAGGGGCGGCAATTTCGTAAGGACATCCGGGGAACAAAGTCCTACGATTCAGCCATGACGCTTCAGACGTGGCAGAAGTATTCCGAGTGGCCCCTCGTCGGTGCGGCCTTTCTCTTCCTGGCGGCCTACTCCATCCTGGTCATTGTCGAACCGCCGCCCCCCTACGCCACCCTTCTGACACTGGTCATCTGGTCAACGTGGGCTGCCTTCGGCGTCGATTACATTGTGAAATTGGTGCTGGCACCACAGCGGGGCCGATGGTTCATCCGCCACCCTATGGACCTGCTCATGGTGGTGCTTCCGGTAGCGCGGCCATTGCGGCTCCTGCGTCCCTTCACCTTGCGCAAAGTCATGGACCGGGCCCCGGGCACCGCCATCCGAACGCGCGTCATGGCCTATGTCATTGCGTCGGCCGTCCTTCTGATCTACACCGTGGCCCTGAGCGTCCTMAGTTTCGAGAAGGGCGCTCCGAACGCGAATATCACCACGATKGGCGACGCCTTGTGGTGGGCGATCGTCACCATCACAACCATCGGCTATGGCGACTACTACCCGGTAACCGTTCCCGGGCGGTGGGCTGCGGCCGCACTGATGGTGGGCGGGTTTGCAGTCCTGAGCATGGTCACTGCAGCCGTGTCCTCCTGGCTGGTTGAAAGTGTGACCGCCGCAACCAGTTCGCGGACTAGGGCGGCCGAAACCTCCAGCAGCGAAGAGCTCGCCCGCCTCACGGCCCAGGTCAATAGGCTCAATGACCAACTGGCCCGCAGCCTGGGCCAAACCAACAGTGACCACGGCGACGGCAAACCACGCAGGGAACCAGGTTAATGGCCGCGAGCCAACGCCTCATCGCCCTTCCACATCGCAACCGTCTCCCTGCTGTCCCCTGGCGCGGCATCCGGTCGATGCCGTTGCGTTTCAGAAGCCGGCCGGCCTCTTCTGCCGTGGATTGCCTTGGAGTTCCATGGCTTCGTGGATCTGCAGGGCAAACCACAGTTGCGCCAGCGTGGAGGTTTCGGTCATATCAAGGCCTGTCAGCTCACTGATCTTGCGAATGCGGTAGATGATGGTCTGCCGATGCGCGAACAGGGCCGCCGCGGTTTTCTGCCAGGACCGTTGCGTGTCGAGAAACGTCTTAAGCGTGACGATTAGGTCCCCATTTTCTCCCTGTTCATACTGGAAAATKGGTCCGAGGAGCCGCTGTACCAGTGCGTTGCCTTCCTCAAAGCTGGTGAGCCCCAGCCAGGAGKGTCCCTCGGCGTAACGKACCAGCMGCTCGCCGGTGCTTGATGCGGTCCCAAGCGCCCACATCGATTCCTGAAGAGCCCTCTGCGCACTGGCGGGCGCGGAAGGCCGGCTGATCCCGATCTTCACATTCAACGAAACGACGTGCCGCAGGAGATCGTCGGTGCAGTCTGAGGCGACAGCCAGATGCAACATATTGAACCTGCGCTGGCACGCCGTCGGATAGCCGTGTCGCCATAAATCTACGTGAATCCCCGCCAGGGCCTCACCGTCGTCGCTGGACATGGAGATGATGAGGAAATCCCGTGAAGTAATCCCGAATTCAGGCAGCCGGCTTTCGATCTCGGCTATGCCCAGGCGTCCGTCAAAGGCCTGCACAAGGAACTCGGCACCCAGCCGGCGCTGGTTCTCGAGCGACAGAACCGTCCGCGATAGCTCCAGCCCGAGGACTGTGGCGGCATGAAGCAGCACCACCGCATCCGGGAGCGGCTCGGATTTCGGCAGCACCACCAGGAGCGCATTGGCGTGAGTCGGAATATCCATCATCAGAACGTGGCGGTCCCGCAAACGGTGCCACTGGAACTTCTTGCTGGCCACCGGCGACTTGCTGGTCAGCGGTTCAAGGTCACGCCTGAGCTCCGGCGGCAACGACCGGCCTCCGGGATGCCAGGCATGCAGGCACCGTCGATCAACCACGAAGAGACTCGCGTCGAGTTMGGCTTCGATGCCAGCGATCAAACTTAGCCAGTTGTCGTCAGAGGGTCCCGCCAGCCGAAGGAGGTCGTAGATGCGAGCCGTCTGACGCAGTTTTCGGGACTCCTCAAGCAACGAAGCCTCAGCGACCGAGCGTGCGATGGCGATGAACGGAAGCGGGTAGGGGATGCTGATGACCGGCAGCGGCAAGTGGTCGCAGACTTCGAAGAACTCTGGAAGCAGCTTAGGGGCATGCATCTGCTCGCCGATCGCCAGGGCACTCGCGCCGGCGTTGACCAGTGCCTCGGCAAGCTCAACCTGCCCCGCGGGATCCGCCGGGATGGACAGCCCGTTGGTCATCATGAGCTCKCCGCCGGTGACCCATTCCCACAGCCGCGGGAGGTCGGATGTGTGGGCCCATGTGACTCTGTTGCCCAGACCGGCGGATCCCGCCAGAAGGCTCAGGCCCAACTGGGGTTCGGCCAGCAGTTCGGCCACGGTGATCGCCATGCGCGGGTCCTGTTCATGAGTGCGGAGGCCGCCCCCGAGCCACTTATACACATGTATAAACCCCTGGGTTATTTGTAGTCAATCTGCGCATATACCCCGTGACGCAGATCACTAATAGTGGAGGTAGCAGCAACCGCGCAGATGCCCGGCACAGAGAAGAATTCTGCGGGGCCGCCTGAAACCAAAGCAACCGGAGGATCCCTGTCATGACCACACACAAGCCAATCGGCCCCGTCGACGCAACGAAAGTCCCCCGCTACGCAGGCCTGGGCACCTTCGCCCGGCTTCCTCAGATCGACCGTGTCCCTGACTACGACATTGCGATTGTCGGTGTCCCGTTCGACGGCGGCACCTCCTACCGCCCGGGCGCCCGCTTCGGTCCGGCAGCCGTCCGTGAAGCATCGCGGCTCCTGCGGCCCGGCTACCATCCGGAACTCGATGTCGAACCCGTGTACGAAGCCCAGGTGGTCKACGCCGGCGACATCGCCTGCACACCGTATGACATCGCCCGCGCAGTCCGCGAGATCGAGGAGCAGGCCCTCCCGCTCCTCGGCGACGCCGRCTCCGGCAAGAGGCTCATCTCCATCGGCGKCGACCACACCATCGCGCTCCCGATGCTGCGGGCATTGAACAAGGTCCACGGCCCGGTGGCACTGCTCCACTTCGATGCACACCTGGATACCTGGGACACCTATTTCGACCAGCCGGTCACGCATGGAACAATCTTCCGCCGGGCCTTCGAAGAAGGCCTTCTCGTCGAGGACAGGTCGATGCATGTGGGCATCCGCGGCCCGGTTTACGACCGCAACGATTTCCTTCGCGACCACGAATTCGGCTTCCAGATCATCCGCTGCTCGGACCTGGACGTTATCGGGGTTCCGGCCGCGATCCAGCGCGTCAAGGAGCGCCTGGGCGACACCCCGGTCTACGTCTCCATCGACATCGATGTCCTGGACCCGTCCTACGCGCCGGGCACCGGCACGCCGGAAATGGGCGGGCTCCACTCCCGCGAGCTGCTGGCGCTGCTCCGCGGATTGAACGGCATCAACATCGTGGGCGCCGACGTCGTCGAGGTCGCTCCGGCCTATGACCACGCAGACATCACCACCGTCGCCGCGGCGACCCTCGTCTTCGACCTCCTGGCGTTGATGGTGAACCGCAGCAAGGCCACCGCCAGCGTCGCCCAACAGCTGGAATCGGCCACCGTTTGAGCCGCAACTGCCGGGCAGTCGCGGCTGATTTGTACATATGTATGAAGAGGTTTACGGCAACTGTTCAATCGCCGGATTCTCACTGTGACAAAAGTCACGAATGATTGATACAACAGATCCCGTGCTCGACGAAGTGCCGGGACAGAACAAAGAGGTTCCCATGTACTCCTGGAATGCATCATGAACGCTMGACCCACTCACGCCGTCGCGGCCGAAGTGCCMCGGCTCGAGGACAAGACCATTCAACCCATCCCCGCCCACGAACGCCACGGAAAAGCCCGGGACCTTTTCACCATMTGGTTCGGTTCCAACATCATGATCATKACCATCGTGACCGGAGGACTCGCGACGACGGTGTTCGGGCTCAGCTTCGTGCCCGCCATCGTCGGCATTATCATCGGGAACCTCGTCGGTGGCATCTTCATGGCCCTGCATTCGGCCCAAGGCCCGCAACTGGGCGTGGCGCAGATGATTCAGACCCGCGGCCAGTTCGGTTCGTACGGGGCGCTCCTGATCGTCGTCATCGTGGTGATCATGTACGTCGGGTTTTTTGCGGCAAACCTCGTCTTTGGCGGCGAAGCACTGGCCGCAGTCAGCCCGGGCATCAGTGTTGACGGAGGCATCATTGTCATTGGCGTCGTGAGCGTCGTCGCCACCATCTTTGGCTACCGGCTCATCCACGCCTATGCACGCTTCTTGAGCATCGTGGCCGGTCTGGCGCTGGTGCTGGCCTTTGTCTGGATCCTGGCCGTCCACGGATTGCCGGCCAGCTTCCTGAACCAGGGAAACTTCAACTGGGTGGGCTTCATGGCCACCATCTCCGTCTCCGCCCTCTGGCAGCTCGCCTACGCTCCCTACGTCTCGGACTACTCCCGCTACATGCCTCAGGGCACCGGCTCKGCCCCGGCATTCTGGGCATCCTACTCAGGCTGCGTCCTGGGAACACTCTTCCCGATGGTCTTGGGGGCCTTGGTGGGAACGCTCGCCCTGGCACTGGTCAACGATGGCAGCAGCGTCGAAATAGTGGGCAGCCTGGGAGCCCTGCTCGGGCCATGGACCATGGTGGTCATCGGAATCTTCTGCCTCGGTGTTGCGGCGTCGAACGCCATGAATCTCTACTGCGGGGTCCTGTGCACGCTCACCATCGGGCAGACGTTCAGGCCAACCTGGTTGCCCCACGCCAAGACCCGGACCATTGCGGCGATCCTCCTCTTCACCCTCGCCCTCCTGATCTCGCTGTTCGCACGCGACAATTTCATTTTCTTCTACACGAACTTCCTCTCGTTCCTGATGTACGTCCTGGTTCCGTGGACGGCCATCAACCTGGTCGACTACTACCTCCTGCGGCACGGCGACTACAGAGTTGAAGACTTCTTCAAGCGCGACGGCGGGGTGTACGGAAGGTTCAACTGGGTCGCGATCGGAGCCTATGTTGCCGGCGCACTGATCCAGGTTCCGTTCTMGGCAACAGCGATGTTCACGGGGCCCGTCGCCGCAGCGATGAATGGCGTGGACCTCTCCTGGATTGTTGGCCTGGTGGTCGTTGCACCCCTGTACTACTTTGCGGCACGGATGTTCCGTAAGACGTCGGATGCCGTTGCCGTCCCCTTTCAGTCGCCCGCATTCGCAACTGACCTGGTTGAGGCGCCGCAGACGTAACGTCCACCCCGGGCATCTGCGGCCCGCACTCACACAAACTCCGGGCGCCGAGATCGGCGCAGAAAACAAAGGCCAATCATCATGACACTCACAGACATCAAGCAGTTCACAGTCCGGCGCTCTTCCTCGGAGCAAAGCCTCGCCGKCGTTTTGCCTCCCGCGGGGCACTTCATCGCCGGAACGTTTGTCCCCGGTTCCTCAACTCAGCGCATCGACGTCGTAAACCCCACCACGGAGCAGGTCATCGCGTCAGTGCAGGCCGGAACAGCCGCGGATGTCGACGTTGCGGTCGAGGCGGCCGTGGCGGCCCAGAAGTCCTGGGGCGCCACCACGCCGAAGGAACGGTCCGAGGTGCTCTCGCTGATCGCCAACATCATTGAAGACAACCGTGAAGCATTCGAACTCATCGAGTCCGCCAACACCGGTAAACCGCGGACCGTCGCGGAGGACGATGTCTCCAGCACCATCGACACCTTCCGGTTCATGGCCGGAGCTTCCCGCACGCTGACGTCTATGGCGGGCGGCGATTACGCCACCGGACACACCTCGGTCATCCTCAGGGAACCCGTCGGCGTCGTCGGCGTCATCACCCCTTGGAACTACCCGCTGCTGATGGCTGCGTGGAAGATCGCGCCCATCCTGGCCGCCGGAAACAGCATCGTCCTGAAGCCCTCCGAACAGACTCCGCTCTCGACACTGAAGCTGGCGGAACTTGTGGCCGGACGCATCCCGGATGGAATCCTCAACGTCGTGACGGGACAAGGCCGGACCGTTGGGCAGCGACTTGCCGAACACCCTGATGTCGCCCTCATTGCGTTGACGGGGAGCGTCGTCAGCGGACAGGCTGTGGCGCAGACCGCGGGCAAGTCCGTTAAGCGCGTCCACCTGGAACTCGGCGGCAAGGCCCCTGTTGTGGTCTTCCCAGATGCCGACCTCCGTGCGGCCGCCGCCGGCGTGCGAAACGCCGGCTTCTGGAATGCCGGCCAGGACTGTGGCGCCGCCTGCCGCGTGCTGGTCCACGAATCCGTGGCTGAGGAGTTTACCGAACACCTGGTGCGCGAAGTCGGCACGCTCGTCGTCGGCGCCCCGGGCGCAGGGGACGACGTGGAAATCGGTMCCATGATTTCGCGCCCGCACTTCGACCGCGTGAAGGAATCGCTTGCCGAGGCAAAGGCTGCGGGTCTTCAGGTGGCCATCGGCGGCTCGGCCCTGGACGGTCCCGGCTACTTCATTGAACCCACAGTGATCAGCAACGTGCCGGCCGGGGCCCATATTGCTACCCACGAAATTTTTGGTCCCGTCGTCACCGTCKAGTCCTTCAGCACCACTGATGAGGCCATTACCCGGGCCAACGAGAGCCCCTACGGCCTGTCCGCCTCGGTGTGGACGCGGGACTCGAGCCTGTCGCTGAGCGTTCCGAAGCAACTCGATTTCGGCACCGTCTGGGTCAATTCACACCTKGTGTTGGCCTGCGAAGTTCCGTGGGGCGGATTCAAGGGATCCGGCTATGGCCGCGACCTCTCACTCTATGCCTTGGACGATTACTCCCGGACCAAGCACGTCATGATCAACCACAGCGCGTGAGCGTTGATACCAGCATCGGAGCTCAGCAATGACCACCACGAATCATTCCCAGGCCGCGTCGTTGGCACGCGCGGCGACCCCGTCCGCTCCCTTCGGGACGGACGTCACGTGGACCAACTGGGGCGKAAACCAGAGCGCCACACCGGCCTTCACCGTCCAGCCCCGGAATGAACAAGAAGCGCTCGACGCCGTCCGGTTCGCCATCCGCGAGGGCCTGCCCGTCCGCGCGGTCGGCTCAGGACATTCATCCTCTCCCCTGGTTCAGACCGGCGGCGTCCTGATGGACATGTCCGCACTCTCGGCCATCACCGGAACCGACCGCGGGCGGCGCCGCGCCAGGGCCCTGGCCGGCACCACCATCAACGCCTTTGGCGATCCGCTGTGGGAACAGGGGCTGGCACTGGGCAACCAGGGTGACATCGACAAGCAGCAGATCGCCGGGGCACTCGCGACCAGCACMCACGGCTCCGGAAAGAACCTGGGCAGTTTCTCCTCCGCCTTGCGCTGGGTCAGGCTGATCAACGGCTACGGCGAGATCGTCGAAATCGGTGAAGGGCAACTCCGCGAACTCAGGGCCGCCCAGGTCGCTTTGGGCACGCTCGGAATTTTCCTGGAGGTCGAGCTGGCGGTCGAGGACCGCTATTACCTGCAGGAGGAGATTACGTATCCCACATGGGAGGAGACCGCGGCAACCTGGCAGGCCGACATCGACGCGAACAGGCACTACTCGTTCCTCTGGTGCCCGGAAGAGGATTCATGTGAGCTGCTGGACCTCCCCGGTTCGCCGGACCAKAATATGGCGAACCGCAGCTACACCAAGCGGTACAACATCGCCCAGATCCAGGACGACCGTGAAATTTCCCGCACGGAGGGTGCCCGGCTGGACCGGTCGTACCGCATCTACCCGGGCGGGTTCACCACACAGTTCCATGAACTCGAGTACTTCGTTCCCAGCCATCACGGCCTGGAGGCCGTCGAGGCTGTCCAGGACCTGATCCGCACCAAGCATCCCGACCAGAAGTACCCCGTTGAGGTCCGCTGGGTGAAGGCCGACGAAGGGTACATGTCCCAGTTCCAAGGACGCGACACCACCGTCATTACCCTGACCACTCAACCTGGAACTGACTACTGGCCATTCTTCCGGGATGCAGATGCGCTGCTGCAGGAATTCGAGCCGCGTGCCCACTGGGGCAAGATCCATTTCATGACGAGGAGCCGCCTGGAGCGTCTCTACCCGGAGCTCGACACCTTCATCCGGATACGCCGGGAGTTCGACCCMCGCGGAATGTTCCTCAACGACCACACCCGCGCCCTCGTAGGCTAAACCCACAAGCAGTTCGCGCGTGCACAGCAAAAGCACGAGGTGCGGACAAGGTCCGCACCTCGTGCTTTTGGCTTTAGCGTCAGGCGGAAATCCGGTCCGTCAGGCTGGACCGGACCTCGCGGACGGCCGGTACGCCGTCGCCGTCCTGGCCGTACAGCCAGTCGTTGTACTGGAAGTCGTTGTCCTTCCGGCTCTTGAAGAGCAGGTTGCGCAGTGTCCGGCCCAGGCCGGACACGTGCCAGGATTCGCCCCAGACGCGGGCGGTGCGCTGGACCCGGGCCGTGCGGCCGGCGCGGATGGTGTTGAACTCCTTGATCGCGCCGTCCCAGGCTTCCGGGTTGACGCCTCCCTGGGTGAAGACGGTGCCATTGGTGGCGTCCTGCAGCACGGCGGCGTCCTCGAGCGCCTGGCAGGCGCCCTGGGCGAGGTACTGGAGCATCGGGTGCGCGGCGTCGCCCATCAGCACCATTCGGCCGGCAACCCAGTTTTCGATCGGGTCGCGGTCGTACATGGGCCAGCGGATGCCGGTGGCCAGGTTCTTGAGCGCTTCCTGAACGGCCGGGACACAATCCTTGTACGCGGCCTCCAGCTCGTCCACACCGCCGTACTGCTCTTCGMCGCGTTCGAACGAGGCGGACTTGAAGACGGCCACGGTGTTCAGGAGCTCGCCCTTGCGCAGCGGGTACTGCACAAGGTGGCAGTCGGGTCCGAGGTAGACGATGACGTCTTCGAGGTCGGCCTTGGGCGTGTTTTCGGTGATCGGGACGGTGCCGCGGTACGCGACGTAGGCGGAGGGGACGGGCTCATCGTTGGCCACGAGCGGACGCAGGGTGGACTTGAGTCCGTCGGCGCCGATCACGACGTCGGCCTCGTAGTCCACGCCCGCTGCGGTGTGGGCCACGCCGCGGCCGTTGATGGTTTCAACGCTTTCGACCATGACGTCGTTGACGAGCTTGACGCCGGCCGCCTCGCAGCCTTCGAGCAGGACCCGGTGCAGGTCGCTGCGGTGGATCACGACGTACGGCGCGCCGTAGCGTTTCTCGAATTCCCCGCCGAGGGTCTGGCGGGTGAGCTCCTCGCCGGTGACGGCGTCGCGGAAGACCAGGTGTTTGGGCTGGACGCCGATTTCCAGCGCCTTTTCCAGAAGGCCCCAGCGGCGCAGGACGCGGGAGGCGTTCGGGGCCATCTGCAGCCCTGCGCCGACCTCGCCGAACTCAGGGGCCCGCTCCACGAGAGTGACGTTGGCGCCGTTTTCACGCAGCGCGAGGGCTCCGGCCAGTCCGGCCATTCCCCCTCCGATGACGAGGACATCGGTGGACGTGGCGTGCTCAGACATTGCTTGMTCCTGTTGATGTGAGTGAGGGTGAGGTTGAGAGTTTGGACTTGAGTTTGAGGCCGACGGCGGCCAGCAGTACCGCGGCGATGGCGGCTGCACCGGCGAAGGCGAGGAAGTTGGAATTGACGCCCAGTCCGGCGGCCAGCAGGAGGCCACCGATCTGGGGTKCGGCGACGGCGCCGATGCGGCCCGTCCMCAGCGCCCAGCCCAGCGCGGTTCCGCGCAGGTGTCCGGGATAGTGGCTCGCGACGGCGGCGATGATGAGGCACTGCGTGCCGTGGGTGCCGACGCCGGCGAGGACCAGCATGAAGTAGACGACGCCGACGGGAGGCCCGGTCACAAGGACCACGAGGGCCCCGGCAGCGACGGCGGCCGCGGCGATCGCCGTCGGTATCGGACCGACGCGCGTGCCCGCCCAGGCCGTGATGACCGAGCCGGCCACCGCACCGAGGTTGAGGGCCAGTGCGAAGGTCAGGGCGGAGCCCAGGTTGTAGCCGGCCAGCTGCATGAGGTTCGGCAGCCAGGTGCCCAGGCCGTACCAGGCGAACAAGGTGGCGATCGTTGCCAGGGCGAACAGCACACTCACCCCCAGGTACGGGGCGCGGAGTAGGGAGGAGAAGCCGGACGGCTCGTTKACCGCATGCCCCTTCCCGACTGCCTTGCGGGCGGCCCTGTCTGCGGCGCTGGCCGGGGCCAGGGTCTCCGGAAGGTATTTCACTCCGAGCGGCACCACGACCATCAGTGCGACCACGGCGACCAGGAACATGGACTCCCAGCCGAACGCTGGGATCAGCTGGATGCCGACGAGGGCTGCGATGGATCCGCCAATCGGGACACCGGACATCATCAAGGTGGCGACGGTGGAGCGCCATTTGGCCGTGACGAGTTCGGCCACGAGCGCGTTGGCCGAGGGCACCAGGCCGCCGAGTCCGATGCCGGCGAGGAGCCGCAGGACGCCGAAGACGGGGGCGCTGGGGGCGAAAGCACAGAGGATCGTGAAGATCGAAAAGAGGATGGCACAGCCCAGGATGGTCCGGCGGCGGCCCCACGAGTCGGCCATGCGTCCGGCGAAGATCGCCCCGATCATCATGCCGACGAAGGCCATGGAGCCGATGGTTCCGGCGGTGGCTTTATTCAGGCCCCAGCCGGTCTCAGAAATCAGCGAGGACTGGACGGTGCCGTAGACGATGAGATCGTAGCCATCGAAGACCACCAAGAGCCAGCAGACGAGCACGGCCGCTGCCGAGCCCTTGGAGAACCGTGATGCAGGCCCATCAACGGTGGTGGGGCCGGGAAAGCCCGGTGTCGGCCGCTCCGGCGCTGCAGCGGAAGGTGTGTGATTCATCCCACTACTGTCATGGAGATTGCAGACGAACAACAATACAATTCTGATGTGCAGAACAACCCACCAGCCAAGTCCGCCCGGAAGCCCGTCCAAAAGCGGCCGACCTATTCCATCGAAGCGGTGGACAATGCGCTGCAACTCCTGCAGCTGCTCCGCGACGGCGGCGCGCTGCGGCTCAAGGACGCCGCCGCCGAGCTMGGCGTCGCCCCCTCCACCGCCCACCGCCTCCTGGCGATGCTGGTCTACCGGGGCTTTGCCGTGCAGGATGAAAACCGCCGCTATGTTCCGGGACCGGCCATGGGGGTCGGGCCGGCGGGCCTGAGCTGGACCAGGCTGCTGCGCTCGCTCGCCCAGCCGCACATGGAGCTGCTMTCGGCGCAACTGAACGAGACCGTCAACCTTATGGTGCGGGTGGGCACCAAAGTGCGCTTCCTGGCCACGGTGGAAGGGAACAACGTGTTGCGGGTTGGTGACCGGCAGGGGACGGTCATGCCCGCCAACAAGACCTCGGGCGGCAAGGCCATGCTCGCCGAACTGGAACCCCACATGATCGACCAACTCTTTCGCAGCAACAATGCCGAGATTGGCGGGGACACCATTCCCGCCGCGGACTACCYGGCGTTCCTGCGCGAGCTTGAGTCCATCCGCAGCAACGGCTTCGCGGCCAATTTCGAGGGGACGGAGGAGGGGGTAAGCGCCCTCGGCATGGCCCTGCACAACCGGCACGGGCACGTCGTCGGCGCACTCAGCGTCGCCACTCCCTCGACCCGCTTCCGCCGGGTGTTCGACGCCGGACTCGTCCCCGCGCTGCGGGAAACCTGCCGGCAGCTGGAGATCGACATCGCGGCCAATMCGGCCGAGCCGGACTGAGTGCGCGCCGCATGCGCGGCAGGGCACACAGCGGGGTAACCCGCCGGGCACCCGGGGGATCAATCCAACAATTCTGACTGGCAGAATATGCTGGGGGTCACACCTCCACATCCGTAGAGTCGAACTACGCCAAAAACCTGTTCTGACCTACCGAGGAGGCCCACGTGTCCATCAGCGCCGAGAACACGACTCATGAATCAGTGGCCGCGGGGCATACTGCTCCGGAGCCGACGCCCGAAGAAACCGCCCAGCTGCAGGAGCTGTACCGGGATTTTGACCGCGAGAACCTGATCCCGCTGTGGACCGAGATCGCGGACTTGATGCCGATGGTCCCGTCCCCCAAGGCGGTGCCCCACGTCTGGCGGTGGAGCGATCTCTACCCGCTGGCCGCACGCGCCGGCGACCTGGTTCCGGTGGGCCGCGGCGGGGAACGCCGGGCGATCGCCCTGGCGAACCCGGGCCTGGGAAACACCCCCTACGCGACCCCCACGCTGTGGGCGGCCATCCAGTACCTCGGTGCCCGCGAGACCGCTCCMGAACACCGCCACTCCCAGAACGCGTTCCGCTTCGTCGTCGAGGGCGAGGGCGTGTGGAYGGTCGTGAACGGGGACCCGGTMCGGATGTCCCGCGGGGATT
Organism: Arthrobacter sp. 10T413_2; assembly: GCF_056394205.1. NCBI lineage: Bacteria > Bacillati > Actinomycetota > Actinomycetes > Micrococcales > Micrococcaceae > Arthrobacter > Arthrobacter sp. 10T413_2. The sequence goes on from NZ_JBFTHK010000022.1 coordinate 25,554, forward strand.
TCCTGCTGACCCCGGGCTGGAACTTCCACGGCCACCACAACGACACCGATGAGCCGATGGCCTGGATCGACGGCCTGGACATCCCGTTCGTGCACTACGCCGATGCCGGGTTCTTCGAGTTCGGCACCGAACGCGTCACCGACGAGGCCACCCCGGACATCTCCCGCTCCGAACGCCTCTGGGCCCACCCGGGCCTGCGCCCGCTCTCCGGCCTCGATGACACCACGAGCTCCCCCATCGCGGCCTACCGCTGGGAATACACGGACCGCGCCCTGACCGAGCAGCTCCTCCTCGAAGACGAGGGCCACCCGGCCACCGTGTCCCAGGGCCACGCCGCCGTCCGCTACACCAACCCCACCACCGGCGGGGACGTCATGCCGACCATCCGGGCCGAATTCCACCGCCTCCGCGCCGGCGMCACCACCGAAACCGTCCGCGAGGTCGGCTCCAGCGTCTGGCAGGTCTTCGAAGGGTCCGGCTCCGTGGTCCTGAACGGCGAAACCAGGAACCTGGCCAAGGGCGACCTCTTCGTCGTCCCGTCCTGGGCCGCCTGGTCACTGCAGGCCGAAACAAGTTTCGATCTGTTCCGCTTCAGCGACGCCCCCATTTTCGAACGGCTGAACTTCAACCGCACCTACATCGAAGGACGCAACAAGTAATGAGACTCCTCACCCTCCGCACCGGGAACGGCACCACTACCGGGACCGTGGCTGTCCGCCAGGACGGCGACACCCTGACCGAGATCGACGGCTTCACCGACGTCGGAGAACTCCTCCGCACCCCGAACTGKGAAGCGACCGCGAAGGCAGCAGCCGGCGCCACGCACCCTCTCGAGGGCGCGGACCTGGCCGCCGTCGTCCCCTCCCCCGGCAAGATCATCTGCGTGGGCCACAACTACCGCAACCACATCAAGGAAATGGGCCGGGAAGTCCCCGAGTTCCCGACCCTGTTCGCCAAGTACCAGGAATCCCTGATCGGCCCCAACGATGACCTGGCCCTCCCGCAGGAATCCGACGCCGTCGACTGGGAAGCCGAACTCGCCGTCGTAATCGGCAAAAAGGGCCGCCGGATCAGCGAAGCCGACGCCCCGGCCCACATCKCCGGCTACGCCGTCCTGAACGACGTGTCCATGCGCGACTACCAGTTCCGCACCATCCAGTGGCWGCAGGGCAAGACGTGGGAAAAGTCCACCCCGTTCGGCCCGGCCCTGGTCACCAAGGATGAGTTCACCGCCGGCCCGCTCATGACCTCCGCGGTCGACGGCGAAATCCAGCAGCAAACCCCGACGGGCGACCTCGTGTTCACCCCCGAATACCTGGTGTCCTACATCTCCACCATCATCACGCTGAACCCGGGCGACGTGATCGCCACCGGCACCCCCGGCGGCGTGGGCCACGCCCAGGATCCCAAGCGCTACCTGCAGGAAGGCCAGCTCCTGGTCACCACCATCGAGGGACTGGGCCAGCTGAAGAACCGCGTCATCAAGGAAGCCTGATGGTTGCCCGCCACGACCAGACGAGCGACCCGGAGCTGCTCGCGGCCCTGCTGCAGGCACGCCGCGGGACGGCGTTCTTCGCCCGCAAGCTCAACGAGCTCTCCGACGCGGAGCTCGACGGCGATTCGCTGCTGCCGGGCTGGACCCGCCGCCACATCACCGCGCACATCGGCTACAACGCCCGGGCCATCGCCCGGCTGGTTGAGTGGGCGGCCACCGGCGTCGAGACCCCGATGTATGCCTCCACCGAGGTCCGGGACCACGAGATCGACTTCGGCGCCACGCTGAGTCCGATCGCGCTGCGGCACCTGTTCGACCACTCGGCCGTGCACCTGAACGTCGAATGGCGGGACCTGTCCGAGGACGCCTGGCACCACAAAGTCCGGACCATCCAGGGCCGCGAAGTGCCCGCCACGGAAACGGTCTGGATGCGCAGCCGCGAAGTCTGGATGCACGCCGTCGACCTGGCGAACGGCGCCAACTTCCACGACATCCCGGCGCCGGTGCTTGAACGGCTCCTGAAKGACATCACCGGMGCCTKGAAGACCCGCGGCACCGACAAGGACCTCGTGGTCAAGGTCACGGACCGCGACCTCACGTTCGGGGACACGACGTCGGCGTCGCCCACCGTGGTCTCCGGACCGCTCGCTGCCGTCGTCGAATGGGCCGCCGGCCGCGGGAACGGCGGCGTCACCGCCCCCGGGCCGGGTGCTGCAGCCACCACCGGGACGGTTCCCCCCGCCCCGAAGTGGATCTGAGAGCCGGCTAAACAATCCTAAAGCGGGAGGCCCCTCGGCGAGGGGCCTCCCGCTTCGTGCGCCCTTGTCTCCGTCCCGGGGCACTTTGAGGGCAATGTTCGACGCCGGCGCCCTGGTTGACGGCGTGTCCGCGCCAAAGTGCTCCCGGACCGCCGCCGGGCTTCCAGCCGGATCAGCCTTCGTCGCAGAGCAGGTGGTACCAGTTATCGGCAAGCACCTCGAGCGCGTGTTCACGGTTTGGTTCAAACTTGCGTCGGGTCCAGAGCGTGGCGACGTAGTCGAGCGAGGTGAAGGCTAGAGTGCCTCGAATGTGGTGCGTCTCTTCCGAGAAGCGCCCTGCGAGCTTCATTCCGCGGACGAGGTCGGAGATGACCTCCTCATGCCATCCCTCGACCAGGGCGCGCACGTCGCGATCGACGGCGGCGGCCTCCTCGAGCACGTCGAGGTATGGGCGGAAGACCGGCCAGAGCGCCGCCCGCGACTCCAGCCACGCCAGGATGCCCGGCAGMTCGCCTGCCCGCACCACGTCGACGAGGTCGGCCGCGGTAGAGCCCCTCCCTGGCCCGTCCGCACGGTCCAGAACCGCGTTGACGCGCACCATGAAGTCCCTCATCAGATCGCTGCGTGAAGGGTAGTGCGCGTAGAAAGTCACCCGGGTAGTGCCGGCCGCCGMGGCGATCTCGTCGATGGTGGTCGCGGCGTACCCCTTGCCGGTGAAAAGCTCGAGTGCCCGCTCCACGATGACGTCGCGGGTGAGCTTTTTCTGGGTTTCTCGCAACGACGACATGGGTCAATCCTAACTTTTTTGTGCGGCGTCAAGCCCGGTCGGGCGACGCCGGTCCCAGGGCGGCAGGACCGGCGTCGGCCCGCCGTCGAAGCCGGCAGAGCGCAGTGACTCGCCGCAGTGAGCCCGGCGATGCCATTGCCGACGACGCCGGGTCAGCGTAACGTTATGCCGCCTCCAGCCGGAGCGCGGCGACCGGGCAGACCCTCACGGCCGCCTTCGCGGCGTCGAGGTCGGCCCYGTCCACCTCCGGGGCGTCGATGACMAGCTGGCCGTCATCGTCGAGATGCATCAGCCGGGGCGCAGCTTCCTCACAGAGGCCGTGCCCCTCGCAGCGCGGCCGGTCGAGTTCAATCMTCACGATGMCACCACCTTGACGACCTGAAGCTTCTCGAAACTCCGCGTGATGTTGCTCGGCACCCGGACCCCGTCCGCGATGGACAGTGACTTCACCTGGCGGGCAAGCGCGTCAATGATCGCGTGGGCCTCTAGCTTGGCCAGGCCCTGGCCGGCGCAGCCATGGGGTCCGTAACCGAAGGAGAGATGGTCCACCGGGTTGCGCCGGATGTCGAAGGTGTCGGGGTTTTCGTAGTGCCGTGGGTCCCGGTTGCCGGCGCCGAAGAGGATGCCCAGTTGAGCGCCCGCGGGAACAGTGACTCCATCTATCTCCACCTCGCGGGTGGCCGTACGGCCCCAGATGTGTACGGGGGCCCAATAGCGCAGCACTTCCGCGAAGGCTGCAGGTACCAGCTCGAGGTTCTCGCGGACAAGCTCAAGCTGTTCCGGGTGGCGGCCGAACAGGGCGATGATGTTCCCGATCGAGGCGATCGTTGTATCGACACCTGCCCCGAGGTACTGGTGGATAATGTGCCCGGCGGAGCCTTCGGGGATGTCKCCACGCGTTTCAGCGTCGAAGATCCCGCGGCCGATCGAGCCGGGGGCGAGGTCGCCGGCGGTAACTGACGAGCACCAGCCGTACAGCTCGCCGGCGATCGGGAAGCTCTCCTGGGTGCGCTGGTTCAGCGGGCCAAGGACCTGCATCGCGGCCTGCCCCCAGCGCATCATGTTGTCTTTGACGTGTCCGCTGAATCCGATGAGGTCGGCGACGATCTCAAGCGGGAACGCTCGCGCCAGGGAGTCGATGGCTTCAAAGCTTCCGCCGGCGACGAGGTCGGCGACGAGCTTGTCCGCCTTCTCGTCGATGATGACCTTCAGGCCGCGCAGTGCGCGGGGCGTGAGGTTCTCGGAGAGCGTCGCGCGCAGCTGGGTGTGCAGCGGCGGGTCTGAGGCAAGCGAGGTGCCTTGCAGCGCCTCGTTGACCATCGGGTTGAAGCCAAGGGTGGTGGATGAGAACGTCGCCGGATCGCCGAGTACGTCGCGGATGATGTCGTAGCGCGTCAGAACGTAGAGGTCGTTCTTGGGCAGGTGGACGACGCCGGCCTGCTCGCGCAGCGCGGCGTACGTGGGGTAGGGGTCGACCAGGACGTCGTCGTCCCAGATATCGATGCCGGATTCGGTGGGTGCAGTCACAGTATTCTCCTTGCGGATGGGGGGGTGGGCCGAGGGTGTGAGGCCCGTCAGCCTGGACGATCGCTGCGGCGCATTCCCCGGTGCTCTACCGGGCTCCTGCGAAGGCCGGAGGCGGATGTGGCGCTCCACACATCTTGACGCCAAGGTTTACATGATGTCAATACAGTTTACGAATCGTCGGTTTCATAAACGCAACGAGATTCTCAGCTATACGTAGCGACTGTTTACTTGACATACTGTAAAGAAAGATGTGACGCTGGATACACCGCATCGGAGCGATGGTCCGGCCAGGCCCGGCGGCACCCCTGCATTCAGCACCCGAACTTCAAGGGAGAAGCAAGTGATTCACCCCACCCCCGTCGACACCGGCGACGCATTCGCCGGCACCGTCGATCCAGCCACCGTCCATACGGTCCTTGGCCMCATCCCCGCTCATGAACTGGGCGTGGTCGCGGTCCACGAGGCCCTGCTGTCGGTGCTCCCGGGTGCGCAGTACGCCCCGGACATCACTATGGACCGGGCGGAGATCTTCGAGGCACTTKCCGCGAAGCTCAAGGACTTCCGCGAGCACGGCGGGCAGACGATCGTCGACAGCACCGGCATGTTCCATGGCCGCGACCTGAAGCTTTACGAGGCGCTGTCCCGCTCCACCGGCGTCCACATCATCGCCTCCACGGGCCTGGGCCCGGAGGAAGAACTCGGCGGATACTTCCTGACCCCGCAGACCAACCCGCCCACCCCCTGGCCGGCCGGAAAGTTCGGCGATCTCTTCGCCAAGGAGGTCACCGAGGGGATGGTGGTTCCCCGGGTGGAGCGCCGCGCCGCCGCCGGCATCGTGGCCACCATCGCCGACYGCGCCGGCATGACCCCGACCGAGGAGAGCCTGTTCMGCGGCTCCGCCCGCGCCGCCAGGACCACCGGCATCCCGGTCTCGATTCGGTTCGGCGCCGATGCCCTGCACGATCTGGACGTCGTGCTGGACGAGCAGATCGGGGCCGACCGGGTGCTMGTCGGCGACCTGGACCGCAAGGACGCCGCCGGCTCCGCCATCAAAGTGGCCGGCCGCGGAGCCTTCGTCGGCATCGACCACGTGGGCCTGAACGACCACGCGGACTACCTCACCGACCGCGATCGAGCCGAACTGGTGTTCGAGCTCGTCAAGGCCGGCCATGCCGACAAGATCATACTTTCGGGCAACTCGATTGGTGTGGCCAAGGKGCTGCCGGAGTACAACCTTCCTTACAGCCACGTCCTGACCACGTTCGTACCCTTCCTCAAGGCCCACGGCCTGAGCGACGAAGACGCCCGGCACATCCTCGTGGACAACCCGCGCAACCTCCTGACCGTGCGCTAAGCACGCATCGGYCCAACCACAACAAGCTTTCGACCCCTGAGGTGAACGAATGACCAAGGTCAACACCGTGCTGGGAACCATCCCGGCCGAAGAACTGGAAATCGTGGCGGTCCACGAACACATCGGCTACGGCATGCCCGGGTCCGAGCTGGACACCACGTGGTGGAAGTCGCCCGAGCAGGCCTACGAGGAAACCGTGCCGAAACTGCGGAAATTCCGCGAATACGGCGGCGGTACCTTTGTCGACGCCACCGGCATCTGCAACGGGCGCGACGTCGACTACTACAAATCCCTGTCCCGGAAGACGGGCGTGCACATCGTGGCCTGCACCGGCTTCGTCGGCGGCGACACCGCCCTGCCGCACTTCTCCCGCGCCACCGTGGACTACCTGGCGAAGGTGTTCATCCACGAGATCACCGTCGGCATCGGCAACACGGGTGCCAAGGCCGGCGTCATCAAGGTCGGTGTGAGCCGCGGCGGACGAATGACGGACCTGGACAAGCGCATCTACCGGGCCGCGGCCCGCGCCGCCGACGTCACCGGCGCGCCGATCCTGACCCATCTGGCCATCGACCCCGAGCCGGCGGTGACCATCTTCAACGAAGAGGGTCTCCCGCTGGACCGCGTGCTCTTCGGCCACGCCGACGACGGCCTGAACGCTCCGATCACCCCGCACGACTGGATCTACGAGCAGGGCGGCCGGATCGGCTTCGATACCTTCGGGTACGACCTCGAGCTGCCGGATCCGCCGTTTTGGGGCCGCAAGCGCGACGAACGCATGGAGCACTTCGTCAAGCTCGTCAACAAGGGCTATGCGGACAAGCTCCTCGTCTCGGCAGACGMCAACTGCAGCCCCCTGGGCTGGCCGGGCGTGAAAGGCCACACCATCAACTACATCTTCGAGGACATGATCCCCGACATGCGGGCGGCCGGCATCGACGACGCCACCCTCAAACTCCTGCTCGAGGACAACCCGGCCGACTTCCTGTCGCTGCACGCCTGACCCCGGACAGACCACCACAACTTACCCGTTCCACCAGAGATGGCCCGGGCCAAGAAAAGCCAAGAAAGAGATGAAACCATGAAGGCTGAAGACATCAAGAACCTCAAGATCGCCATCGTCGGCGCGGGCTACGGCGGCGCCGCGGCGGCCAAGGCCCTGAGCCTGCTCGGTGCAGACGTCAAGGTCTACGAGCAGGCTCCCCAGATGGGAGAGGTGGGCGCCGGCATTGGCCTGCGTCCGGCCACCATGGCCCGGTTCCGCCAGTGGGGCATMTTTGACGCGATCRCCAAGGTGAGCTCGGCGAGCGACTACTTTGAGATCCTCACGGCCACCGGTGAGCCGATCATGAAGGACACCTGGCCCGAGTTCGGCGAAGAGAAGCAGACGTACCTCATCCACCGCCGCGACTTCATCGAAGCCCTTCTCGGCGTGCTTCCCGAGGGCATGGTGCAGCTCGGCCACCGGCTGGAGACCATCGAGGACAAGGGCGACCGCTCTGTCCTGACCTTTGCCAACGGGGAGACCGTCGAGKCCGACCTGGTGGTCGGTGCCGACGGCATCAAGTCCGCGGTGCGCGAGCAGCTCTTCAGCGACAAGGGCCCGGTGTTCTCCGGCGAACACGCCTACCGCGTGGTTATCTCCGCCGATGACGCCCACGGGATGGTCGTCGACGACAACCTGCGGATGTACATGGGCAGGGGCACGAAGGTGTATCTCCTGCCGCTGCGCCACCGCAACCAGATGTCCTTCGACATCACCGCCCTGAATCCGGACGGCACCTGGGCACCCACGATCACGAAGGAAGAACTCCTGAAAACCGTGGAAGGTTTCKACGAGCGGATCGTGAGCATTGCCCGCGACCTCGACATGKACACCGTCAACATCMGCGCCGTTTACGACATCGACCCCGTCAACTCCTGGCACACCGACTCCGTCGTCCTCATGGGCGATGCGGCGCACTCCATGCTGCACCACCAGGGCCAGGGTGCGAACTCGGCGATTGAGGACGCCGGAGCACTGGCCGACGCCCTCGCGCAGGCCGACTCCGTCAAGGAGGCGCTGGCGCTGTTCCAGGCGACCCGCAAGCCGGTGACGGACGAGCTGCAGCGCATCTCGCGTCAGGGGTGGTCCGAGGAAGAGGTCAACGACGTCTTCCCCGGGCAGAAGCCCGCGTCCCAGAAGCCCGCGGCTCAGGCACAGGTCTGACGCCATGACGATTCATCCCGAAATCGCCAAGATCCTCAGCACCCTGCCGGCGCCCGACGGTTCGCCGCTGAATCCGGAGGCCATGCGGGCGGGCGAGGCCGCACAGGTTCCCGCACTCGAAGACCGCCTTCCGCTGTACTCCGTCGAGGACGCCACGGCCGTGACCTCCTCGGGCGACGTGCCGGTGCGGATCTACACACCGGTGGAGGCCGACGCCTACGGACTCSTGGTGTACTTCCACGGCGGCGCGTTCTTCCTGGGCAGCCTGGACACCCACGACCACGTGGCGCGGGCACTCGCCAAGGAAACCGGCTACAAGGTCATCTCGGTCGGCTACCGGCTGGCCCCCGAAGCATCCTTCCCGGCCGGCCTCGACGACTGCTACGGCGTGGTCCGCTGGGCCGCCGCGCGGGGCCACAGCCTGGGCTGGGACGGGAAGAACCTCGCCATCGCGGGCGACAGCTCGGGCGGCAACTTCGTGGCCGCCGTCGCCGCGCAGGCCCACGACGACGGGTTCTCCGCGATCACTCACCAGGTCCTGTTCTACCCCTCCCTGGACCTGGACTTCGACGTCGACCGCTACGCGTCGCTGCGGGAGAATGCGGAGGGGTACGGACTGGAGACGGCGGGCCTGCTGCMGTTCAACTCGTTCTACCTCGAGAACGGGGCGGATCCGGCGGATCCCCTCGTCTCCMCCATCAAACGCGAGGATCTCTMCGGCCTGCCGGCTGCCCTCGTCATCACGGCCGAGCACGATCCCCTGCGGGACGAGGGCGAACTCTACGGCMGGCACCTGTTGGAGGCCGGCGTCGACGCAACAGTCAGCCGCTACGCGGGGGCCAACCACGGTTTMGTCCAGAACTTCTCCTGGATCCCGGAGTACTACCGGGCATTMGAGGAGACAGGTGAATTCCTGAACGCGAGGGCCGGGCGATGACGAAGTCAGTCGCTGTCCATCCCATGGTCTCCCCATGGGKCCGGTTCGGTCTCTACAGCTTCTACATCGACGCCCCGGAGCCCGCCATCATCGACACGGGGATCGCGTCCTCGCCCGCCGAGGGMATGGTGCCCGCCTTGGAGGCGATCGGCCGCCGGATCGAGGACGTCCGCTGGATTCTGCTGACCCACGGACACATCGACCACATCGGCGGCGCGTACGCCCTCTGGGAACTCACCGGCCGGCGCKCGCAGGTGGTGATCCACGACGCCGATGCACCGTTGTTGCGCTCGCGCCGGGCCCACGTGGACGAATACCTTTCCGGACGGGCGCAGTATCTGAACGACCMCGACGGCGAGGCGAAACTGACCGAGGCCACGAACGCGGTCATCTCCGGCGAGATGGAGCCAACGATGGTGGTGCACGGCGGTGAGACCATCTCCCTTGGCGGTGACGTCACCGTCTCGGTCCACTCGATTCCGGGCCACACTCCTKGGTCGGTGGCCTATGTCATTGACGGACAAAACGACGTGTTCGTCGGCGACGCCGTACAGGTCCACGGCGCGGCCAACGGATTCCCCGGATTCGTGGACCCCGCCAGCTACCGCTCAAGCCTGCAGTACCTCAGCGATGAGATCCGTCCGCGCCACCTCTACCTGGGGCACCCGTATCGCCGCGCGGACGGCACACCCTACGGCGTGGAGCTCGACGCCGGGCAAGCCCGGKAGGCGCTTCAAGGGAGCCTGGAGATCGAGGCCCGCGTCAATAATGCGGCCTGCGGCTGCCTGGCTGCCGGACTGCAGGATACGGCCTCGCCCTACTCACCCTTCGCCCGCGTAGCCGAGGACCTTGGTTACACCGGGGACCCTACCCTGGAGCCGTCCCCGTTCTTCACKACGCTCCACGGCTACCGCACGGCGTCGGACCATTTGACCGAAGATGAGGAGATAAGCACTCATGGATGACTTCCAGCTACTGAATGCCGGCGGGGGGAAGATTGCCGTTCGCAAAGACCTCCGGGTCCCGATGCGCGACGGAGTCGAGCTCGCCGCGGACGCATACCAGGGCACCGACGACAAGCCTCGTCCGGCGCTGGTTGCACTGAGCCCGTACGGCAAGGAACTGCAGGCGCTGGCTCTCACCACGCCCCCACAGCGGCGCCCCAGCCCGATGTGGGACGGCTGCATCGAGGCCGGCGACATTGCCCGGATCGTCAAGGAGGACTACGTCCACGTCATCGGTGACCTGCGCGGCTCCGGCCACTCCGGCGGTGAGCACATCGGCAACTACAACGCAGGCGGCGTCTCGCTCGGCCAGGACGCGTACGACTTCATCGAGTGGGTCGCGGAGCAGCCGTGGTGCGACGGCAACGTCGGCATGGTGGGCATCTCCTACTTTGGCTCGATGCAGGTGCTMGCCGCCGCCGAGCGCCCGCCGCACCTCAAGGCCATCTTCGTCTCCGGCGGCCACTACGACTTCTACGAGACCACCTATCACGGTGGCATCATGTGGTTCATGCCCCGTGCTGCCCGCGAGGGCCGCGGCGGCGATTCCGGCTGGGCGTTCACCGATAACGTCAAGTCCCGCATGATCGAGAAGTACTCCCCCGAGGAGCTGAAGAAGCTCGTCCAGAAGCGCCTGCAGGACCCGGACGTCGCCGCCTGGCCGAACCTGGTCCACGTCCTGAACTACCCGAAGAACCACGAAGCCTGGTTCGACATCGTCATGAACGAGCTGGACGGGGACTGGTATGAGGAGCGCAACCCGGTCACGCTGGCCCCGAACATCGACATCCCGGTGTGGCTGCAGCTGGACCAGGGCCGCGGCTGGACCTTGGACGGCACCATCGAGCTTTTCAACGAGCTGAAGGGCCCGAAGAAGCTCGACATCGGCCCCTACCCGCCGATGCAGTCGCGCCCGTTCATCGAGGAACACGACAAGATGTTCCGGTGGTACGACTACTGGATCAAGGGCATCGACAACGGCGTCATGGACGAGCCGGCCGTGAGTGTCTTCGTGGAGGGCTCCCGCGAGGTGGTGACTGCGGACCAGTGGCCGCCGAAGAACATCGAATACACGTCCCTGTATTTGCGCCCGCGCCACAAGCTGTCCAGGGAGCCGGAGCTGATGGGTACGGAGTACGCGGCCCCGGACGGTTTCTACCAGGCGCCGCTGACGGTGACGGACAAGGTGGAGATCCTGAGCTGGAGCACGGAGCCGTTTGAGGCGGACACGGAGCTGATCGGCGCCGGTGCCGCGCACATCTTCGCGGAGATCGACCAGCCGGACACCAACTTCATCCTGCGCCTGTGGGACTACKCCCCCAACGGCAAACGCCAGCTGATCACCAGCGGCTACCTCAAGGCCTCGCACCGCGAGCTCGACGGGCGGACCACCGAGGGCAACCCGTACCACCCGCACACCCGCTCCGTTCCCGTGGAACCGGGAACGGTMGAGGAGTATGTGCTGCGCCTCTACCCGTTCGCGAACACGTTCAAACCCGGTCACAAGCTGACGGTGGAGCTCTCGAACGGCGAGCCCCTGGCCGACGAACACAATTCGCTGCTGCCGCCGGATGCCTTCCACCTGCCGGTGGGCCGCCCCGTGACCCATAAGATCTACCGCGACGCCGCCCATCAGTCCAGGCTGGTGCTGCCGTTCACCACGGGCAAGGCGGCGGAGGGCCGGGCGAACTGACCCTACCGGTCATCTGGTGCTTCCTGCTCACTCTGCCAGCAGGAAGCACCAGTTCTCGACCATCAAATCCAGCGAAGTATCGCGGTCCACCGTCCAGCCGAGCCGCATCCAGCGCCGGGAAAAGAACTMCAGTTCCCCGAAGGCCAGCGCGCACCGCACTCGGCGGCTGATGGGGTCAAAGCGCCCGGCCCGGTCAAGGCCCGCCTGCATGTCATCGATCGCCGAGTCGAACCACTGATCAAGGGCCGTCTGGATATCCGGTTCACTGGCCGCCGCCTGATGCGCCGCCACCACGTAAGGGCGGATCTCGGCCCACTGATCGAATTTTCGCGCAAGCCAGGTCCGGATCAGCTCACGGTCCCCGGATTCCACCACTGAATGCAGCGGCGGGACATCCGCCTCGGTCAGCATCTGATTGGAGCGCTCGACCAGCGACCGMATGAGCTGGCCCTTGGACGGAAAATGCGCGTAAAAGGTGGCCCTGGTGGTGCCTACGGCAGCGGCGATGTCATCCACCGTGGTGGCGGCATACCCCTTCTCCTCAAAAAGCTCCAGCCCCTTCTCGAGCAAGAGCCGGCGGGTCATCTGCTTCTGAGCTTCTCGAATGCTTGCCACTCCCCCAGAGTAATGCAAGGTTCATCATGTAATTTCACTTGACACTTTGTATAGTTAGTGTCTATGTTGTTACCGACATCACATCCGGGTGCCATCGCGACGACGCGAAAGAGGACAACGTGCCTTGCTTCGGGGGCCTTGCTTCCGGCGGCACCGCCCCCGCCATTGTGAGCCGGCGCCGCCTCCCCGACCACTAACCGCCGTCGGACGCCTCGTTTTCACCCTGTTCCACCCGATTGCTCGTATCAAACAAGGGAGTTTTCCATGAGCACTGATCCCAGAACCGTTCCACCCCAGACCTACCCGCCGCAGCAGGCACCGCCTGCGGCGAAGTCCGCTGCCGAAGCTGCAACCGATGCCGCCCAGTTGGCGCTTCCGCGGCTGCGGGTGAAAGGCACGCTGGCAACGGCCGCCGTCGCCGTGATGGTCGCGCAAATCGCCAATGCGCTTCCCAGCTCCCTCAATGGCGAGTTCCAGACGACCTTCAACGCCGTTGGGTCCCAGTTGACCCTGATCGCGGCAGCGTTCATGATCCCCGTCGTCGTGTTCGAGCTCACCTTTGGCCTGCTGGGCGACAAGCTCGGCCACAAGAAGCTTGTCATGGGCGGCTCCCTGCTCATGGCGATCGGCTCACTGGTCTGCACCCTGGCTCCGACCGTTGAGGCGATGTGGATCGGTTCGGCCCTGAACGGCCTCGGCGCGGGAGCCATCTTCCCCGCCTCCCTCGCCCTCGTTGCCGCCGTCACTCACGATGCGCGGGCGCGGGCCCGGGGAATTGCCATGTGGGCGGGATTCCTGTCCGTCGGTGCGGCGCTGGCACCGCTGCTCGGCGGCACCTTGGCCAGCCTCGGCTCCTGGCGGGGCGCCTACGGCACGGTTGCCGTCCTTAGCGTACTGACCGTGATCCTGGCGCTGCTGGTCGCAGCAGAACACAAGGCGGCCCAGGGCCGCAAGCCGGACTGGTGGGGCCAGATCACCTTTGCCCTCGGCCTGATCCTTGTCCTCTTCGGCCTCGTCAAGGGCCCCGAAGACGGCTGGGGCGCCCCTCACGTCATCTTCTCGTTCGTCGGCGGCATCGCTCTGTTGCTCGCGTTCGTCCTCATTGAGACGCGCGTCGAATCGCCGCTGCTGGATCTGCGGCTGTTCCGCAACCGCGGCTTCACCRTTTCCTCGATCGTCGCCGTCGTCGGGATGTTCGCGTTCCTCGGCAGCCTCTTCTCACTGAGTATGTGGCTCGGCCCGGTCCAGCACCAGAACCCCATGAACATCGGCCTGCTGTTCATCCTGCTGCAGGGCCCGACGTTCGTGCTGGTTCCGCTGATCTCCCGGCTGCTCACCCGCGTCGCGGGCCGCTGGATGCTMACCGCGGGCTTCCTCCTGATGGCCGCCGGCGCGCTGATGGCATCCGGCCTGGACGTCACGAACATGTCCATGACCCCGTTCATCACCCCGGCCCTGCTGCTCGGCGTCGGCTTCGCCCTGACCCTGAGCCCGATGACCGCGATCGCCCTGAACACTGTCCCCCTGCACCTGGCCGGCATGGCCAGCGCCACCACCAACCTGCTCCGCGACCTGGGCTTCGCTCTCGGCCCGGTGCTGGCCGGCGCCGTGGCCCTGAGCACCGCGGGCGCCACCCTGGGCGCCTCGCTGCAGACCGCCACGCTCCCCGCCGACCAGGCTGGTCCGGCCAACGCGATCTTCCAGGCCGGCGGCCCGATCGCGCTCAACAGCCTGCCGCCGGGAGCACCCGGCTCCGCAGCCCACGAGCTTGCCCTGCAGTCCCTGGGCAACGGTTTCTCCGATGCCTTCATCG
>NZ_JBFTHK010000023.1:0-39364 GCF_056394205.1 Arthrobacter sp. 10T413_2
GTCCGGGCCCAGGCGGCCTGGGCCTTGTCGGCGGCGTCGAGCGCGGCGAGGGCGTCCTCGCTCGTCGCGGAGGCCAGGGTGGCGAGCACCTCCCCCGTAGCGGGGTCGTGGACGTCGAACGTGCCGCCGTCGGACGCCTCCCGCCACTGTCCGTTAATCAGCAGACCGGTAGGCACGGAAGCGAGCAGAGACGCCTCGCGCTCGGGTGAGATGGCAGGGGTGATCGCGGAAACAGTCATAAGGAGGTCCTCAGGGGAGTCAGTAGCTGGTCGGGGTTTCGGCAGGCGCAACCGCCGGGCCCGGCGGGATGTATTGGGCCGCAAGGGCTTCGGAGCCGCGGGCCAGCAGGGCGACGTCGGCGCCGACGAGCACAAAGGCGGCGCCGGCGGCTAGGTAGGCGCGGGCCGTTTCCGGGTTGAAGGCGTTCACGCCGGCGGGTTTCCCGGCCGCTGCGGCGGCGGCGAGGCAGTGTTCGACGGCGGCGCGCACCCGGGGGTGTTCCTGCTGGCCCAGCAGTCCCAGGGAGGCGGCGAGGTCGGAGGGTCCCAGGAAGATCGCGTCCACCCCGTCCACCGCCAGGATGTTCTCCACGGCGGCGACCGCGGCTTCGGATTCGATCTGGACGGTGACGCTGACGGTATCGGAGGCGCGGGCGAGGTAGTCCGGGACCCGGTTCCAGCGCGCGGCCCGGGCCAGGGCGGACCCGACGCCGCGCACACCGTGGGGCGGGTAGCGGGTGGCGGCCACGGCGGCCTCGGCGTCGGCTGCCGAGTTCACCATGGGGATCAGCAGGTTCTGCACGCCCAGGTCCAGGTACTGCTTGATGAGGACGGTGTCGTTCACGGGCGGCCGGACCATCGGGTGGACCGGGTAGCCGTGCACGGCCTGCAGCTGGGCGAGGATGGATTCGGGTCCGTTGGGGCTGTGTTCGGCGTCGATCAGGAGCCAGTCCAGCCCGGAGCCGGCGCAGAGCTCGGCAATGAGGGGGCTGCCGGAGCAGACCCACATCCCGGCCAGGGGGCGGCCGGCAGCGCCGGTTTGGTTGCGCAGGGCGTCCCGGAAGGTTTCGTCTGGTTCTACTCGAAGCGGCATGTTACGACTCCCAGGGGTCCGTAGTCGGCGTGGACGGTATCTCCCTTGTACACCCAGAGGGGCCGGGTGAAGGAGCCGGCGAGGATGATGTCGCCGGCCTTCATGCCGTCTCCGTGGGCGGCGATCTTGTTGGCCAGCCAGTGCACCCCGTTGGCGGGGTGGTCCAGGACGCCGGCGGCGACGCCGGTTTCCTCGACGGTCTGGTTCTTGTAGAGGACGGCGGAGACCCAGCGGAGGTCGACGGCGTCGGGCTTTACCGGGCGGCCGCCCACCACCATGGCGCCCATGGCCGCGTTGTCGGCGATGGTGTCCACGATCGTCCGGCCCTCCATTTCGATCCGGGAGTCCAGGATCTCCAATGCGGGGACCACGTAGTCGGTGGCGTTCAGGACGTCGAAGATGGTGCAGCCGGGGCCGGCAAGGTCCTTCTTCAGCACGAATGCCAGTTCCACTTCGACGCGGGGGTGGGTGTAGCGGTCCCAGCCCACGGAGCAGCCGGTTTCCAGGACCATGTCATCGAAGATGGCGCCGTAGTCCGGCTCGGTGATGCCGGTCGCGGCCTGCATGGCCTTGGATGTGAGCCCGATTTTGCGGCCCACGAGCCTGCGCCCGGCGGCCTCGTTGCGGCTCCGCCACAGCTGCTGGACGGCGTACGAGTCCTCCACGGTCATGTCCGGGTAGCGGGCGGTCAGGCGGGGGACAGGGGTCCGGCTGCGGCCGGCTTCCAGCAGTTCGTCTGCGATGGCCTCGATGGTCGCGGGGTCAAGCATTCGGGTGCTCCTCAGGTGGTCGGGCGGTGGGGGCCGGGGCGGTCCCGCCTCCGGGGGTGGCGGGACCGGCGGCCCGGTTCGGGGTTTACAGCCGCGTTTAGAGCTGGGCGCCGAGCTTGAACCCGGTCTTATCCCCGGCGTGGCCGTCCTCGTCCTTGCGGGTGTAGGAGAACCCGTCGGCGCCCACGGTCACGGCCATCTCGCTCTTTTCCTCGCGGACAATGACGGGCTGGGGGTTGCCGTCGAGGTCCAGGACCAGGGAGGCCTCGGTGTACCAGGACGGGACCACGGGGTTGCCCCACCAGTCGCGGCGCTGGTTGTCGTGCACGTCCCAGGTGATGGTGGGGTTGTCCGGGTCGCCGGTGTAGTAGTCCTGGGTGTAGATCTCCACGCGGTGGCCGTCCGGGTCCAGGATGTACAGGTAGAAGGCGTTGGAGACGCCGTGCCGGCCGGGGCCGCGTTCGATCCTGTCGGAGATGCGCAGGGCGCCCATCTTGTCGCAGATCTGGATGATGTTGTGCTTCTCGTGGGTGGCGAACGCGACGTGGTGCATGCGCGGGCCGTTGCCGCCGGTCAGGGCGGTGTCGTGCACGGTCTGCTTGCGGTGCATCCAGGCGGCGTAGGTGACGCCGTCGGAGTCCTGGATGTCTTCGGAGACGCGGAAGCCGAGGTCCTCGAGGTACTTGCGGCCGCGCGGGACGTCGGGGGTGACCTGGTTGAAGTGGTCCAGGCGCACGAGCTCCCCGGCGGAGTAGAGGTCATAGCGCTGGGTGAGGCGTTCGACGTGCTCCACCTCGTAGAAGAACTCGTAGGGGAAGCCCAGCGGGTCCTCGACGCGGACGGAGTCGCCGATGCCCTTGGTGAAGCCGTCCTTGCGGCGTTCGGTGCGGCAGCCCAGTTCCTTGTAGTAGGCCTCGGCGGCGTCCACCTCGGCGGGGGACTTCACCCGGTAGGCGAAGGCTGCGACGGCGGCGATGGGTCCCTTGCGGAGCACCAGGTTGTGATGGATGAACTCCTCGAGGGAACGCAGGTAGATGGCGTTCTCGTCTTCCTCGGTGACGTGCAGGCCCAGGAGGTCCACATAGAAGGCGCGGGACTTGGCGAGGTCGGTGACGACGATTTCCATGTAGGCGCAGCGGACGATGTCCGGAGCCGGGACCGTGGGGGTGGGGACGAAGTTGGTCATGGTGTTCTCTCTTCTTTGAAAGGGGTCTGCTTGGCGCCGGCGTGAAGGCTTAGGCGCCGAATTTGGGAGTATGAACAGGGCCCAGGGTGATGTGGACGGCCTGCTGGTCGGTATAGAAGTCGATGGAGCGGTAGCCGCCCTCGTGGCCCAGGCCGGAGGCTTTGACGCCGCCGAACGGGGTGCGCAGGTCGCGGACATTGTGGCTGTTGAGCCAGACCATGCCGGCTTCAACGTTCTGGGAGAAGTTGTGCGCGCGGGTCAGGTTCTGGGTCCAGATGTAGGCCGCGAGCCCGTACCTGGTGTTGTTCGCCAGGGCGAGGGCTTCCTCGTCGGAGTCGAACGGGGTGATGGCGACGACGGGGCCGAAGATCTCTTCCTGGAAGATCCGCGCGTCCGGGGCGACGTCGGCGAACACCGTGGGGGCGATGTAGTTGCCCTCGGGCAGGTGCTCCGGGCGGCCGCCGCCGGCCAGCAGCCGGCCTTCGGACTTGCCGATCTCCACGTAGGAGGCCACCTTGGCGTAGTGCTCCGGGTGGACCAGAGCGCCGACCTCGGTCTTGGGGTCGTGCGGGTCGCCCACGACGATGTTCCTGGCGCGGGCGGCGTACTTCTCGCAGAAGTCGTCGTACACGGCGCGTTCCACCAGGATGCGGGAGCCTGCGGTGCAGCGTTCGCCGTTGAGCGAGAAGACGCCGAACAGGGCGGAGTCGATCGCGGCGTCGAGGTCGGCGTCGGCGAACACGACGCACGGTGACTTGCCGCCGAGCTCCATGGACAGGCCCTTGAGGTTGGCCGCGGCGTTGCGGAAGATCGTCTGGCCCGTGGTGGTCTCGCCGGTGAAGGAGATCAGCGGCACGTCCGGGTGCTTCACGAGCGCGTCGCCGGCCTCCTCGCCCAGGCCATTGACGAGGTTGAACACACCGTCCGGGAGCCCGGCGTCCTTGAAGATCTGCGCCCACAGCGAGGCCGAGAGCGGGGTGAATTCGGCCGGCTTGAGCACCACGGTGTTGCCGGTGGCCAGCGCCGGGGCGAGCTTCCAGGACTCGAGCATGAAGGGCGTGTTCCACGGAGTGATGAGGCCGGCGACGCCGATCGGCTTGCGGTTGACGTAGTTGATCTGGGCGCCGGGGACCTTCATGGCGTCGTCGAACTGGGCCACGATCAGATCCGCGAAGAAGCGGAAGTTCTCGGCCGCGCGGAGCGCCTGGCCCTTGGCTTGGGTGATCGGCAGGCCGGTGTCGAAGGTCTCGAGCTCGGCGAGGCGTGCTTCCTGGGCTTCGACGGCGTCTGCGATCCGGTTCAGGACGCGGGCCCGCTCGCGGGGCTTCATCTTCGGCCACGGGCCGTTAGTGAACGCTTCGCGGGCGGCGGCGACGGCGAGGTCGATGTCCTCCTTCTGCCCGGCGGCTGCGGTGGCGTAGTTGGTGTTGGACACCGGGTCCAGGACGTCGAAGGTTTTGCCGCCCACGGAATCAACGAATTCGCCGTTGATGTAGTGCTGGATGTGGGTGGGAAGGTCCTGCGGAACGTAGTGGCTGGTGGTCTCAGGTGCAGTGAACGTCATTGTTTTTCCTTACTGATAGTGCAACGCGGGGTAACTTACGGCCCATGCGGGGCCGCCTAATGGGCGCTAACTGACCCCGCGTTGCTTTGGGCGAGGTACGCGTCCAGGGTGGCGCTGCGGTGGAGGCGGGCGGCCTTTTCGATCTCGTCCGCGCCGGCGCCGGACTCGATGAGCTGCAGCAGGGCTTCGTGCTCGTCGACGGAGTCGTGGGCCCGCCCCGGGACGAAGCGGAAGGTCGAGGACCGCAGGGACGCGAGCCGGTTCCAGCCCCGGTGAACGAGGTCCAGGATGTGCGGGTTGGGGCAGTGCTCGAACAGGACGCTGTGGAAGTCCTGGTTCAGCCGGGTGAACCGGACGGGGTCGAAGTGCTCCAGGCACTCCCGCATTTCGGCGTTCACCGCCCGGGCGCGGGCCACGTCCGCCGCCCCGATCAGCGGAGCCGAGAGGGCAGTGGCGGCGCCCTCGACGATGCTGAGGGTCTGCATCGTGTAGAGGTACTCGGTGGGGTCGATCCCGGAGACGGTGGCGCCGACGTTCCGTTCGAACGTCACCAGGCCTTCGGCTTCGAGCCGGCGGATGGCCTCGCGGACCGGGACCACGCTGACGCCCAGGTCCTCGGCGATCTTCGCGAGCACCAGCCGGTAGCCGGGGGAGTAGGTCCCGTCCACGATCCGGCCCTTGACAGTCGCGTAGGCCTGCTCGGACTTGCTCCCGGGGGTACCGGTTGAGGACAAGGTGGCTGCCCCCGCGCCTGCGGCGCTGGCCGTCTCAGTCATTGGTTTTGCCTGCTTCCCATGCCTGGTACCGGGCGCGCCATGCGGCGTTGAGCGGGTAGAGGCCGTCCACGCTGTGGCCCTGCTGCACCATCTCGAAAATAAAGACTTCCTCGCGTTCCTGGGCGATGGAATCGTCCGCGAGCTCTTCGGCCAGCGCCGGCGGGATCACCAGGATGCCGTCCGCATCGGCCACGATGATGTCCCCGGGCTGCACAGTGGTGCCGCCGCAGGCGATGGTGACGTCCGTGTCCCACGGGATGTGCCGGCGGCCAAGGACGGCCGGGTGCGGGTTGGCATAGTAGGTCGGCATCTCCATCGCGGCCACTGCGGAGAAATCACGCACGCCGCCGTCGGTGATGACGGCCGCGGCGCCGCGGACCTGCGCGCGCAGGGCCAGGATGTCGCCGATGGTGCCGGTGCCCTTTTCGCCGCGGGCTTCCATCACGAGGATCTCGCCCTCGTTGACGGAATCGATGGCCTTTTTCTGGGCGTTGAAGCCGCCGCCGTGGGCCTTGAAGAGGTCCTCGCGGTTTGGGACATAGCGCAGCGTGCGGGCCAGGCCGACGATCCGCTGGCCCGGACGGGTCGAGGTGAGGCCGTCGATGCTGACGTTGTTCAGGCCGCGCTTGCGCAACTGCGAGGACAGGGTGGCCGTGGACACGCTTTCCAGCTTCGCCTTCAGCTCCGGGGACAGGACGGCCGCCGGCGCCTCCGGTGCCTGAGCCAGTAGCCCGGCCGCTTCACGCGAACCGTAGGCTTCCTCCCGCTGGAGATCATCAGTCTTGGGCCGGGCGCCGAAGTCCGCGAACGGCGTCGTGCCTTCCGCCACCCGGGTGACCAGCCGGCCGGTGGTCAAGCCAGCGCTGCTGACTTCCACCTCGACGACGTCGCCCGGCTTCGCCACCGACGCCCCGGCGGGGGTGCCGGTGAGGATGATGTCCCCCTCTTCGAGGGTGAGGAGCTGGGAGAGGTCGGCGACGAGCCGGGCGAACGGGAAGAGCAGGTCCGCGGTGGTGTCGTCCTGGACGAGGTCGCCGTTGTGCCAGGTGCGGATCCGCAGCTTGGCCGGGTCGACGGCGTCGGCGGCAATCAGGCCCGGGCCCACGGGGGTGAAGCCGTCGCCGCCCTTGGACCGGAGGTTGGAGCCCTTGTCCGCATAACGGAGGTCATAGACGCCGAGGTCGTTGCTGGCGGTGACCCACTCGACGTGGCTCCAGGCATCCTCGATGCCCACGCGGCGGGCGGGCTTGCCGATGATCAAAGCGATCTCGCCCTCAAAGCCGAGGAGTTCGCAGCCGGCCGGGCGTTCCACGGTTGACGGGGCTTCTGCCGAACCGACAGTGAGCGAGGTCGACGGCTTCAGGAAGTAGGAGGGCTGCTCGGGAGTGCGGCCGCGTTGGGCTGCCCGGCTGGGGTAGTTGATGTGCACCGCGATGACCTTTCGGGCCGCGGCCAGGATGTGGTCGGTGACCTGTTCCAAGATTTACTCCTCATCGAGTACGAAATCGTATACGATAACTATCACCCGGCGACCGGGGGCGCGTCAACCCCTGTTTTCCGGGAGTTTTCAAGACACTTGTAACCCATGTCATATCTGCCGTACAGTTTTGGATCAAAGGTCCATTTCGATTATCGAACACGACGTTCTGATATCGAACACAAAAGCAGTGATTGACCGCCACACAACGAAGTGAGGAAAGCCCGTGCATTTCCACCACCACGGTTACGTATCCGGTGACCCGCGAGTCCAGCCGGCCGCCGGCGTCGGCATCGACCGGCCCACGCAACTTCCCGACGAGGTCGACGTGCTCATCGTCGGCACCGGACCTGCGGGCATCGTCGCAGCCGCCCAGCTGTCCCAGTTCCCCGGCGTCACGACCCGGATCGTGGAGCGCCGCGGCGGAAGGCTCGCCATCGGCCAGGCCGACGGCATCCAGGCCCGGAGCGTCGAGACCTTCCAGGCCTTCGGCTTTGCCGAGCGGATCATCGCCGAGGCCTACCGCATCACCGAGATGGCCTTCTGGAAGCCGGACCCCCGGAACCCCGGGAACATCGTCCGCAGCGCCCGCACCCTCGACGACCCGGGCGGAATCAGCGAGTTCCCGCACCTGATCGTGAACCAGGCCCGCGTCCTGGATTACTTCGGCGAGTTCATGGCGAATTCGCCCACCCGCATGACGCCGGACTACGGCTACGAGTTCGTCGGCCTCGAGGTCGCCGGTGAAGGGGAGTACCCCGTCGCCGTGACCCTCGTTCACACAGCCGGACCAGACGAGGGCCGGACGCGCACCGTCCGGGCGAAGTATGTTGTCGGCGCCGATGGCGCGCGGAGCAAGGTACGGGACTCGATCGGCTGCACGCTCGCCGGCGACCAGGCCAACCACGCGTGGGGCGTCATGGACGTGCTCGCCTCCACGGACTTCCCCGACATCCGCCTCAAGTGCGCCATCCAGTCCCATGACGGGGGCAGCATCCTGCTCATCCCGCGCGAGGGCGGGCACCTCTTCCGCATGTACGTGGATCTCGGCGAGGTCGCCGAGGATGACAACGGGGCCGTCCGCAAGACCACCATCGAGCAGATCATTGCCAAGGCCAACGCGATCATCCACCCGTACACTCTCGACGTGCGCAACGTGGCCTGGCACAGCGTGTACGAGGTCGGCCACCGCCTCACCGACCGGTTCGACGACGTCCTCCCGGAGGAGCTCGGCGCCCGCACGCCGCGCGTGTTCATCACCGGCGACGCCTGCCACACGCACAGCGCCAAGGCCGGCCAGGGCATGAACGTCTCCATGCAGGACGGCTTCAACATCGGCTGGAAGCTCGGCCACGTGCTTGAGGGCCGCAGCCCGGTCAGCCTGCTCTCCACCTACTCAGCCGAGCGCCAGGTTGTCGCGAAGGACCTCATCGACTTCGACAAGGTGTGGTCGACGCTCATGGCCAAGAAGCCAGAAGAGTTCGAGAACCCCTCCGAACTCGAGGACTTCTACGTGCGGACCGCCGAGTTCCCCGCCGGCTTCATGACCGAGTACTCGCCGTCGATGATCGTCGCCGAGGCGACGCACCAGAACCTGGCCACCGGCTTTCCTGTGGGCAAGCGTTTCAAGTCCGCCCTGGTTGTGCGCGTCTGCGACACCAATCCGGTCCAGCTCGGCCATCAGGCCACGGCGGACGGCCGGTGGCGCATCTACGTCTTCGCCGACGCGGCTGTTGCCGGAGCCCCGTCGCCGACCACGGACCTGGCCGCGTGGCTTGCCAGCGCTCCGGACTCGCCGCTTGCCGCCACGCCGGAGGGCGCCGACGCCGATGCCTGGTTCGACGTCAAGGTCATCTACCAGCAGGACCACGCGGGGATCGACATAGGCGCGGTGCCGGCGGTGTTCAAGCCGGAGGTCGGACCGTTCAAGCTCCCATACCTTGAGAAGGTCTACGGCACCGATCCGGCGTCGGACATCTTCGAGCTGCGCGGCCTCGACCGCGGCGGCGTCATCGTGGTGGTGCGCCCGGACCAGTACGTAGCCAACGTCCTGCCGCTGACGGCGACGGCGGAGCTCGCCGCGTTCTTCGCGCCCGTCCTGCGCGCCCGCACGCGCATCGGCTGATCCGTGGCCCCGACAAAGTAATCAACACCGTTTGAACGGCAGGCTGCAGTCTCAACGCAGCCTGCCGTTCCTGTATCCACCGACATGCGCGCCGCGGACCGCCAGGCCAACGACGCCTGCCCTGCGACGTCAGCGCACTAGCACTTGACCTCAGTCCGGAGGTCAGTGATCGCGGCCTGGACGCGAGCGGCCTCGTCGCGGAGGGAATTAGTCGCCTGGGTCAAAGTGGCGTCGTCCGGCACCGCCTTGACGGCGTCGTTGAACTTGGCTTCGGCCGACTTGACGGCATCCGCCCGCTGTTGGGCGAGATCACCGGTCGCCTTGACGAGATCGTCGTAAGTCTTCGTGACTTGTTCCTGGGCCGTACGGACCTGCTCGATCGTGGCATCAGGCTTCAGCGTGTCCTTGAAATTGGTCAGCGCCGCGGCATGGGCATCGGCCGCAGCGCAGACCTCCGACGTGCTCGGCGGCGGGCTCGAGGCAGACGCGGGCGCATTGGAAGTGCCCGCTGGTGTGCTGGCGGGGCTGCATCCGGTGAGCAGTGCGACGGCGGCCCCGAGTGCGATGGATCCCACGAGAAATGGGTGGGGTTTCGACATTGGAAGATCCTCTCCCCGCTGGGTGTCGCCCCCGCGCATCGGAGGCCATATTTCATCGTGTGCCCGGACTCGGGTATGGACCTCATCCCCCGGGGGTGAAATGGCGTGTCGGCCAACCAGGGCCCCGGCAGGGCACAATGGCTCTTTTGGGGCCGGGCGGACACGGGTATTAATTGTTGTGCCACGGCGGAAGGGGTCGTCCGCGACTGGTGTTGAAGCCGGGGCAGGCGGTCCAGGGCGGCACGCAAGTACTGCCCTGGGCCGCCGCGGCGCGGCCGTTGAGGCGGATCCTAGGCGCTGACAGATTGGGTGGCGCCGCTGAGTCCGCGCGGACGTATGCTGTTTTCATCGGTTCAGCAGTGAGCTACGTGCTTCGATTTCGAGCGTGGAACATGACCCAAGGTACTGCAGCAGACAGCAGGCGGGATCCGCATGCCGCGTTCTGGGACGCGCATTTCAATGACCCGGATATCGGTGCCTTCCTCGGCGAGGTTGTCAGTGGGCTGGTCCATGACATTGGCGGTGCCGGCCGTGGGATCAGCTGGGCGATCACGCTTCTCCGGTCGGGGGAGACCAGCACGCTCATCGCGGGCAGCGCGCCGTCGCGGGCGGCGGACGAAGCGCAGCGCTCCTTCGACGACGGCCCGGCCCGCGCGGCGGTTCGCAGCGGGGAATTTGTGGTCGTGGGGGACACATACTTGGAGCGCCGCTGGCCCGGGTATGCCAGCGCCGCAACTGCCGAGGGAGTCCGGTCGCTCATATCCGTTCCGCTGGTCCCCGCTGAGGGTTTCCGTGCCGCGGTGAACCTCTATGCCCCGTGGCCGCATGCCTTTACCAGCGCCGATATCACTGCAGCGGTGCGGCTGGGCCGCCAGGTATCCCGTGCGCTGCTTCTGGTCCAGCAGCTGATGCTCAGGTACGCCGGGAGCGCCGATCTTTCCTCAGCGCAGCTCTCCCGGGTGCTGGCCGGCCTGGCGTTGAAGACGCTGGTGCGGGACTACGGGTTCAGCGAAGAGGGCGCCTTGGACTATCTTCGGAGCGTCGCCGCTGGCCCGGCGCGGGAACCGGCCGGCGTCACGGTCCATGTCCTCGTTGCCGATTCCGGCCAGGGCCCGGAAGTGCCCCAGCCCAGCCCACCACTTGCCTCGGTGCCCCGCGCCGTGGATGCTCCGCCTATCCGGCGACGGCGGCGGAGAGTGGAGAGCCCGGCCTAGGAACGGCGCCCCCCGGGGTCAGGCGGCGATGCCGGGTTCATTTCCGTGGGAGCGGTCAGGCCGTAGGACCTTCAGAGCGCCGGCCCAGGCAATCACCTGATCAAACAGGGTCTGCAGATTCTTCTCCGCGGCCGCTGTAGGGATCAAGGTGCGGTAGTTCTCGAACTCTGTGGCAAAGGGCAGTGCCACCTGGGCCCGGACGTCTGCCATCTGCAGTTCCCCGGCAACTCCCCGCAGGTGTTCGACGGCGCGGATGCCGCCGCTGCTTCCGTAGCTGACGAAACCGGCCGCCTTGTTGTTCCACTCCTTGTACAAGTAGTCCAGAGCGTTCTTCAGTGCCCCGGGGATTGAATGGTTGTACTCGCCGGTGACGAAGATGTAGCCGTCGAATCCGTCGACAGCTTCGGACCAGGCCTTGGTGTGCGAGTGGCTGTACCGGCCGAAGGAGGGCGGTAGCGGCTCATCGAGGACCGGGAGGCTGAAATCGGCGACGTCGAGGACATCAAAGGTGGCATCGCCGCGTTCGGATGCCCGTGAAGCTACCCAGTCGGCGACGGCCTTTCCGAGGCGTCCGGGCCGGGTGCTCCCGAGCACGATAGCGATGCGAATCATGGCCTACTCCTTCCGGAAGTTGTTTTTCCCCACTACCAGAACAACAACCCGGACGGCGCGATGCTTCCGCAGCCGCCGCCCCCGCAATCCGTGCCACGGCGTGACGCGCGGCGAATGCCGGGCACCGGCGCCCAGGCCCCCACCGGTTAGCGGGGCAGCAAGTCGGCCACGTAGCGGAGCTGGCTGACCCAGTGGTGTTCCTGGCCGCCCTCGTGATTGTTGAAGCGGTACACCTCAATGGCCTTCGTGGGGACAGTCCGCGGGGCTGCCGCACCAGCTGCCTCACCCATACGCGCCCCCGCGCCCGGCCCTGCCGCCGCGCCCGCGCCATAGGCGTTGTATGCTGCAAAGACTGTCGACGGCGGGCAGATGTCGTCCATCAGCGCCGCCGAGAACAGCGCCGGCGCCGTGGCGCGCCGGCCCAGGTGCACGCCGTCGAAATAGTTCAGGACCGCAAGCGCGGGCTCGTAACGGTCCCGGTGACGGGCCAGGAAGCCGGCGATTTCCGGGTAGGGCCCGCGCGGGGCGATGTCGATGGCGCGCGGAAAGTCCTGCAGGAACGGCACATCGGCCATGGTGCACAGCACGCCGTCCAGGCGCCCGGCCGCCAATCCGGCGGCCGCTATGGCCAAGCCTCCGCCCTGACTCAGGCCGGCCAGCAGTACTTTCGAGGCATCCACCTCGGGATGGTTCTGCACGGCTTCGATCGCCCGGAAGGCGTCAACGAAGACGCGGCGGTAGTAGTAGTCCTCCCGGGAAGAGATGCCGCGCGTCATAAGCCCGGCGTAGGCCACGTCTCCGGCCGACGCGTGCGGATCCGCGCTCTCGCCCAGGCTGCCGCCGTAGCCCTGGCCCCTGGTGTCCATGATGAAATGCGCATACCCGGCCTGCGCCCACTTGGTGTCCTGCTGGACCAGCCCGCGGCCGCCGGAATAGCCGACGTACTGCACCACCACCGGCAACGCCCTCCCGGCGTCGCGGTTGGCCGGCAGGTGCAGCCAGCCCTTGATCCGGGCCCCGCCGAAGCCCGCGTAGGAGACGTCAAAGCTGTCAATGACGCTCAGGTGGTTCTCCACCGGGACGTAGACGGCGTCCAGCGGGAATTCCCGGGCCTCGGAAATGGTCAGGTCCCAGAAGGCATCGAAGTCTTCCGGCTCGACGGCGGATGAGGTGTAGCTGCGCAGCTGATCCAGCGGCATGTCGAAGAGGGGCATGGGGTCTCCAGATGTGAGGCGTGCGGTCCGAAGGTGATCCTACGTCCGATCTTCCGACTTTGCCCGCAGGGTGGCCGCGTGGATTCATCCAGCTCAACAAGAGTTCCTGCAGCCCTGCCCGGGTTCCGGCCGCGGAACCCGCCACCAACGCGCTGCCCGGCGCCTCTTTCGCAGGCGCCTCGCGAAAATTCTCCACACTCGCGGCACAAAAAGGACATTGGACGTCCCATCTCCTGTAAGCTGGAAATAGGAGTGGCCGATCCCGGCTGCGGCCAGAAGGAGAGTGTCGTGAGCATCGAATCCCGAGTAGTGTCGCCGGCCCGTTTCAGCGCTCAAATCAGGTCCCATGCGCTGCAGACACGCATTATGGACCTCATCCTAGAACAAGGGCTGGACGTTGGGGATGCATTGCCCACCGAAAGCGAGCTCTCCGCGGTTCTGGGCGTCGGGCGCAACACTGTGCGGGAGTCGCTGAAGGTGCTTCAGGCGCTGGGCGTGATCGAGATCCGCCACGGCTTTGGCATGTTCGTGGCACCCAACAACTTCACCGCACTCACCGATGGCTTGGCCTTCCGCGGGCGGCTGTCGCTGCGCCACAGGGGCGAGGAAGCGATGGAGCTCATCGACGTGCGGCAGGCGCTCGAATCGGGCCTCATCGGCTCCGCCATCGACCTCATGACCGACGAGCACCTCGGCCAGCTCCGCGGCACCCTGGAACAGATGGAAGCAGCCGCGGCTGCCGGGGAAGCGCTGGCCGAACTGGACGCGGAATTCCACCGCGGCCTCTACGCGCCCCTGAACAACGAGCTCCTGATCAATCTCATGGACGTCTTCTGGAAGGTGTACCGCCAGATCCACCAGGCCCTGGGAACCGGCCCGGTCAACCTCCCCGAGCAGGCCCGTATGCACCGGGAAATTTACGAGGCCGTCGCCGAGAAGAACAAAACCCTGGCCTCCGAGCGCCTGCAGCGCCACTTCGACGGCATCCGCCAAAAACTCAAGGACGTCGCCGCCCGTTAGCCGGACCGCCCGCCAGCTCGTGAAGGCGGGCCGCGACGCATTAAGAACCACAGAAAGCGCCACTCGTGATGGAAATCTTTGTAGTGCCCGACGCCGAGGGAACCGGGGCCGTTGCTGCCGGCATCCTGGCCGCCGTGATCCGCAGCCGTCCCGACGCCGTTCTCGGCGTGGCCACCGGCGGCTCGCCGCTGCCGGTGTATGCGGCCCTTGCCGGCCATGGGCTGGACATGTCCGGTATCCGCGGCTTCGCGCTCGACGAGTACGTCGGGCTGCCGGCGGGCCATCCGGAGAGCTACGCCGAGGTGGTTCGCCGCGAAGTGACCGAACGGCTGCATCTTGACCCCGCCAACGTCTTCGTTCCCGACGGCGGCGCCGAGAACCCCGACGTCGCTGCGCGTGACTACGACCACGCGATCGCCGAGGCCGGCGGAATAGACGTCCAGATCCTGGGGATCGGACACAACGGGCACCTGGCCTTCAACGAACCGGGTTCGGCCCTGGATTCCCGGACCCGGGTGGAACTGCTGACCGAGCGCACGCGCCAGGCGAATGCCCGCTATTTTGACAGCCCTGACGACGTCCCGGAGCGGTGCATCACTCAGGGCCTGGGAACCATCCTTGAAGCCCGGCAGCTACTGCTGGTGGTCAACGGGGCGGACAAGGCCGGCATCCTCCGCGAGGCACTTGCCGGTCCCGTTTCGCCCGAGTGCCCGGCCTCGGTACTGCAGTTGCACCCGCATGTCACGGTGGTGGCGGACGAGGCCGCGGCCGCCCGGCTTACGGACGTCCCGGCAGGATCCCTCCGCGGGCCCGGAATAGTCAAGGTGCGTGCCGGGGCAGCCGTCGCCTAAGACCGGATGCCACCCTGCGCGGCGGCATCCGCACCCGGTCAGGCGGACGCGTCCAGAATGCGGCCGCCGCGCAGGACCCTCACCAGTTCGAAATCCGCGTCGACGGCGAGGATATCGGCGCGCATTCCTGTCCGGAGGGCGCCGATCTCGTTTTCCAGGCCCAGGACGCTGGCAGGGACCAGGGTCGCCGCCAGAACGGCCTCCGCAGGATCCACCCCTGCTGCGATGGTGGTACGGACAACCTCCAGCAGGGTCGCCGTGCCCCCGGCGAGGGCGCCGTTGCTTCTCAGGGTGGCTACGCCGTCGTGCACCACCACCGCGGAGGGTCCCAGTTCGTAGTCGCCGTCGGGCAGTCCGGTGGCCGCCATAGAGTCCGTCACCAGCGCGATGTTCGCGGCCCCAACCACCTCGAACACCATCCGGACCGTCTCCGGGTCGAGGTGAACGCCGTCGCCGATCAGTTCGACCACGACGGTGCCGGCGGCCGCCAGCCGCAGGCTCGCGCCGGCCGGGCCGGGGCTCCGGTGGTGCAGCGGCGGCATGCCGTTAAACAGGTGCGTCACCGTGGGCCGCGCCTGCGGACCGAACCGCCCGCCCGCTGCGGCGCTGCCGATGAGATCGGCGGCTTCCGTCAGCGAGGCGGCCGCCAGCCGGGCATCGGCGTCGGTGTGGCCCAGCGAGGGGGTGACGCCGTGGTCCGCGAGCATCCGGAGCAGTTCACTGGCGCCGGGCAGTTCGGGCGCGTACGTCATGGTCCGCAGGGTTCCGCCCGCGGCCTGAAGCATGTGCCCGAGGAGTTCAGGATCGGGGTCCCGGAGCCAGAGCGGATTCTGCGCTCCGCAGCGGGCGGTGGAGAGGAACGGGCCCTCGGAATGGACGCCTGCGATGAGTCCCTCGGTCGCCAGGACCTTGAGGATGCCGAGCGACCGCAGCAGCTCCTCGCCGGAGGCCGTGACGAGGCTGGCGAGCAGGCTGGTGGTCCCGCTGCGGTGCAGGAAGGCCACGGCCTCCCGGCAGGCCTGGCTGTCCCCGGTGGGGAATCCGCCGCCTGCCGCGCCGTGGCAGTGGATGTCGACGAGCCCGGGAAGCAGTGACGTGCCGGGCGGCAGCGGGAGTTCCACCGCGCCCGGGAATTGCGCGGCGTCAAGGCCGCTGCCGGGTCCGGCGTAGGCGATCCGGCCGCCGGACACCGCCACCACGGCGTCCGCGGTCACGGCACCGTCGCTGAGAAGGGCGCCACGGAGGAGGTAGGCGGGGTCGCAGGATTCCGGCATCGGGACAGTCCTCAGGAGTGCAGTGCGGTGGCGAACCAGCCGCTGATGGTGGCCGGGTGGGTGATGGCGGTTCCGACGACGACGGCGTACGCGCCGGCGTCGAGCGCCTGGCGGGCCTGGTCCGGGGTGTGGATGCGGCCTTCGGCGATGAGCGGCTTCCCGAGGCCGGCGGCGGCGATCTGCTCCAGCAGTTCGAGGTCGGGGCCGTGGGTTTTCGGGCGTTGACCGTCGTAACCGGCCAGCGTGGTGCCGATCAGGTCCGCGCCGGCGTCGACGGCGGCTGCGGCGTCATCGTAGGAGGCGCAGTCCGCCATGACGAGGGCGTGGGAGCCGGCGTGGATCCCGGCCACGGTGGCGGCCAGGCTTAGTCCGTCCGGGCGGTGCCGGCGGGTGCCGTCGATCGCCACTACGTGGGCGCCGGCGTTGGCCACGGCGAGGGCATGCCGCAGCGTCGGGGTAATGAAGACGCCGTCGTGGCCGTCCTTCCAAAGCCCGATGACCGGGACCTCGACGGCGGCGCGGGTGTGCTGGACGTCGGCCAGCCCCTGGACCCGGACGGCCGCGGCACCGCCGATGACGGCCGAAGCCGCCATCTGCGCAGTGGTGCGGGGATCCCGCATCGGCTCGCCGGGGTAGGCCTGGCAGGAAACGATGAGCTGGAAGCGGAGGGATTCGAGGCCCTCGGGGGTCAGGATCATGGTGCCTGGTTTCTGTGTTTCTCGGTGGTCCGGTGTGAGCGGACGGGAACGGTCAGTTGAAGACTAGCTGTGCGGCACCGACGATGGCTGCGGAGTTTTCCAGCGAGGCCCGGAGCACCGGCACGTGGACCAGCGGGTCCAGCAGTTCCCGGCGCAGGGCGGCTTTCATGGGATGCCACCAGAGGTCACCGGCGTCGGCCAGTCCGCCGGAGATCACCAGGACTTCGGGGTCCAGGACGTTGGCCAGGCCCCCGGCCGCCTGGCCGGCGGCCTTGGCGGCGGTGCGGACAGCGTGGCGGGCCGCAGGGTCGCCGTCGTGCGCCAGCGCGAACACCGCCCGGGTGTCCGGGACGGCGGGGGATCCGCCCAGGCGCAGGAACGCCGCATGGATGGCCGGACCGGAGGCCGCGGCCTCCACGTGACCTTCACCGCCGCAGGAACAGGGCAGTGCGCCGCCGTCGGCATACGCGTAAGGGGAGGCGATGTGCCCGACGTGACCGCCGACGTACCGGTGGCCGAGGACCGGCCGGCCGCCGAGCACCAGGCTGGCGCCTACGCCGGTTCCGAAGGCGATCAGCAGCGAGCTCGCCGTCCCGGCCGCCGCCCCTCGCCAGGCCTCGCCGAGAGCGTGGGCATGGACGTCGTTGACCGCACGGACCGCACCCGGGGGGACCCCCAACCGCCGGGCCAGGCCTTCCGTCAGCGCGGTCCCGGCCCAGCCGTGGATGGCGTCCGTTGCCGAGACCACCACACCCCGCCCGGCGTCGATCACGCCCGCCGAGCCGACGCCCACTCCCGTGATGGAGAGACCATCCGCCGCCGCCCGCAGCCTGAGCCCGGTTACCAGAGCCGCGGTGGCGTCCAGGACAGCCTCGCCGCCGGCGCGGCTGAGCGTCGGAGTGGTCTCCGAGAACAGCAGTTCGCCGTCCGCGGAGACCACCCCGGCCGCCGTCTTGGTGCCGCCCAGGTCAATCCCGATAGCGTGCGCCATGTTCCTCCTCAGTCCTGTGTCCGTGCGGGCGTGGCGGCCGGTGCCTAGACCAGGCCGTTGCGTTCGAGGATGACCTTGATGGCGGTGGTCTCGTCCTCGTTCAGGGACGGCATGGGCGTGCTCATGGTGTTGGACTCGATGATGCCCATGAGCTGGAGAGCGGTCTTGAAGGCGCCGAGGCCGGCCGCGCCGCCGGAGACCCGGCCGTTGGGGGTGTAAACGATCTCGAAGAGGTCGGCGAGGCGGTCCTGCTCGGCGGCGGCCTTGGCCCAGTCGCCGGCGGCCGCGGCATCCATGAGGTTCCGGTAGCCGCGGGGGTCCACGTTGCCCAGGCCCGGGACGACGCCCTGTGCTCCGCCGAGGAGGGCGCCGTCCACTACGACCTCGTGGCCGGTGAAGATGTCGAAGTTGGGGATGTCGTGGGCTGCCAGCAAGAGTTGGCGGAAGCCGACGTCGTCACCGGAAGAGTCCTTGACGCCGGCGATCACGCCGTCCCGGCCGAGCCGCACCAGCAGGTCCGTGGGGAGTTTGAAGTGGGTGCGGACCGGGACGTCGTAGGCGAAGATCGGCGTGCTGACGGCGTCATGGATGGTACGGAAGTGGGTTTCCGTCTCCTCCGCGTTGCCGATCGCGTAGTACATCGAGGTCACGACGATCGCGTCGGCGCCGAGGTCGATCACCTTCCGGGCCTCCTCGATGACGCGGTTGGTGGTCTGCTCGTTGGCGCCGACGATCAGCGGCACGCTCGCTGCGCCAGCAGCAGCATTCTCGGCCGCGATGGTGCTGACGACGAGTTCGCGCTCGGCGTTGCTCAGGTAGGGGACTTCGCCGGAGGAGCCCAGGACGAAGAGGCCGGACACGCCGCCGTCGATCAGGTGCCGCGTGAGGTTCTTCAGCGAATCGGTGTCGATGCTGCCGTCGGCGTGGCGGGGGGTGACGACCGGGGGAATGACGCCCTGGAATTGGGTAGGCACAGGTAACTCCAATGATGGTTTGTTGAAACGGGGAAAAGGGGAAGGAATCAGGGGTGCAGCAGGCTGGGCGCGGCGCCGAGCAGTTTCTTGGTGTAGTCGTTGCTCGGGTTGTCGAAGACCTGTCCGGCGGGGCCCTCTTCCACGATCTCGCCGAAGTACATGACGCAGATCCGGTCCGAGACATAGCGGACGGTCTGGATGTCGTGGGAGATGAAGACCATGCCGAGGTTCAGTTGGGTCTTCAGATCCGAGAGCAGGTTCAGCACCTGTGCCCGCACGGAGACGTCCAGCGCTGAGGTCGGCTCGTCCGCCACGATGATGTCCGGATCCAGAGCCAGGGCCCGGGCGATGGCCACGCGCTGGCGCTGGCCGCCGGAGACCTGCGAGGGTGTGACCTCGGCGGCGGAATACGGCAGTCCGACGAGGGCCAGGAGGTCCTTGACCTTTGCCGCCCGGGTGGCCGCGGTGCCGATCCCGTGGATCTGGAGGGGGTCTGTGAGGATGTCCTGGATGGTCATCCGGGGGTTCAGTGCCGTCGACGGGTCCTGGAAGACCACCGACACGGCGCGGCCGAATTCCCTGCGCAGGGCGGCGTTGCGCTTGATGGCGGGCTTGCCGTGGAACAGCACCTCACCCGAGGTGGGCGCCTGCAGCCCCACCAGAACGGAGGCCAGGGTGGACTTGCCGCAACCGGATTCGCCCACGATCCCCACGGTCTCGCCGCGGCTGATGGTGAAGTCCACCCCGTCGACGGCCTTGACGACGTTGGGGCGGAACAGGCCGCCGGTACGGGCCCGGTGGTGGACCTTGACGTTCTTCAGTTCAATCACGGGCTTGCCGGTTGATGTGCTCACTTGGCGTCCTCCTTGAGGTGGCTGGCCCAGTAGTGGTCGCTGTCTTCGTGAACGGGCGTCAGGACGAGCCGCTGGTCCGGGTCGGCGTCGGGCCGCAGTGAGCGGGCGGCGAACCGGTCGCCGGCGGCGAAGTCCCGGGGCGAGGGCACGGTACCGGGGATCTGGTGCAACCGCTCGGCGTCGGCCTCGATGGAGAGTACGGCGCCGAGAAGTCCGCGGGTGTATTCGTGCTGGCGGTTTTGCAGCAGCGCGGATGCCTGCGCGGATTCCACCACCTGCCCGGCATACATCACGGTGATGCGGTGCGCGAGCGAGGCCACCAGCGCGAGGTCGTGGCTGACGAACACCATGGCGAAGCCCAGCTGCTCGCGCAACTCGTTGAGCAGTTCCACGACCTGCTGCTGCACGGTCACGTCCAGCGCCGTGGTGGGCTCGTCCGCGACGACGATCCGCGGCGAGCGGGACAGGGCCATGGCGATCAGGACGCGCTGGCGCTGGCCGCCCGAGAGCTCGTGCGGGTAGCTCGCGAGCGTGCGGACGGGATCGAGCTTGACCAGTTCCAGGAGTTCGGCGGGGGTCTTGCGGCCGCCGCGGCGGGTGAGCTGCTGCAGCTGGTCCTTGATCTTCATCGAGGGGTTGAGCGAGCTCAGCGCGTCCTGGTAGACCATGGCGATCTGCTGGCCGCGCAGGCCCTCGTAGGCCTTGTCACTGCTGTTGCCGGTGGCTGGATCCAGCAGCTCCTTGCCGTCGAAGGTGATGGAGCCTGAGATCCTGGCCGTCTTGGGCAGCAGGCCCATGATGGCCAGCGAGGTGATGGACTTGCCGCAGCCGGATTCGCCGACCAGGCCCATGGTTTCGCCCTCGCGGACGCTGAAGGAGACGTTGTCCACGATTGCGGTGTCGCCGAAGCGGCCGGGGAAGCGGATGGACAGGTTCTTGACCTCCAGGACGGTGCGGGCCGCATCCGGGACCTGGGGGAGGCGGTCCGTGCGGGCGGCCTCGACGGCGGTCAGCAGGTTCAGTTCCCTGTCCAGTACGCCGTCCAGCAGGCCGCCCAACAGGGCATGGTCCACGTTCTGTCCCTGCGGAAAACCGGCCTCGGGGACCGCGTCGCCGGCAGCGTCGCGGACGCCGTCGAGCTCATGCTGCTCCGCCACGGAGCCTTGGGCCACGGACGTGCCGATCTCGGCGTCGACGGCGGCGACGGGGGAGGAGAAGCCGTCGTCGTCCTTCACGACGGGAGCCTTGCGGAGCTTCGGGTTGACCATGGCATCGGTGAGCCCCTCGGCCAGGATGTTGAGGGCGAGGACCGTGAGCAGGATGGTCAGGCCGGCGAAGGTGGTGGCCCACCAGCCGCCTGAGAGGACGAGGTTGCGGCCGTAGGAGATCACGTTGCCCCACGACGGTGCGGGGTCCTGGACGCCGGCGCCAAGGAAGGACAGCGAGGCTTCCAGGATGATCGCGTCCGCGACCATCACCGTGGCGAACACCAGGACCGGGGCCGCGGTGTTGCGGACGATGTGCTTGAGCAGGATGTACCAGCGGCCGGCGCCGATCACCCGGGCGGCCCGCACATAGTCTTCGCCGTACTGGGAGAGCACGTTGGCGCGCACCACCCGGGCGAGCTGGGGCGTGTAGATCACGGCGATGGCCACGATGATGGTGGGCACGGTGTTGCCGAAGACGGCCAGCAGCACGGCGGCCAGGGCGATGCCGGGGAAGGCCATGAGGATGTCCATGAGGCGCATGATGCCCTCGTTGACCCCCTTGCTGGAGGTCGCGGCGAGGGAGCCGAGCAGGGCGCCGGAGAGGACGGCCAGCGAGACCGCGCCGAGGCCGATCATCAGGGAAGACTGGGCACCGTACAGCAGACGCGAGAAGATGTCGCGGCCCAGTCGGTCGGTACCGAACAAGTTTTCCCCGCCGGGCGGGGTCGCCGGAATGAAGGATTCCAGCGGATCGTGCGGGGCGATGACGGGTGCGAAGACGGCGGCAAGAGTGATGACCACCAGGAAGACGAGGGCGAGCCGGGAGCTCCACGGGAGGGCCTTGAAGCGGACTCCCGGGGCGCTGAGGCGTTCAGCGAGTTTGCTGCGCATGGGTCAGACCGTCCTGATTCGGGGGTTGATGAGCAGGTACAGAAGGTCGACGGCGATGTTCACCAGCACGAAGGTGACGGAGATGGTCAGGACCACGCCCTGCACCAGGTTGACGTCGAGGTTGGTGATGCCGTTGAGGATCAGCTGGCCCATGCCGGGCAGGGCAAAGATCATTTCGATGACGACGGCGCCGCCCAGGAGGTAGCCGATCCGCAGCCCCAGCACAGTCACCGGGGTGACCAGGGCGTTGCGGAGCACGTTCCGCGAAACGACCTCCCAGTAGGGGACGCCGTTGCCGACGGCGGTGCGGACGTAGTCGCGGTCCAGTTCCTCGACCATCGAGGTGCGGACCACGCGGATCAGCGAGGCCGCGACCGGAATGCCGAGGGCCAGGGCCGGGAGCGTCATCGAGTTCAGCCACCCGCCGAAGCCCGATTCCGGCGCCGCGATGCCGCCGGAGGGGAAGGCGGGGTCGGTGCCGAGCGCGAACCACTGGATGAGCAGGATGCCGAGCCAGAACGACGGCGTTGCGACTGCGGCGATCGAGAAGACCCGGACCATCTGGTCCGGCCACTTGTCCCGGTACAGTGCGCCGGCGATCCCGAGCGGCAGGGACACCACGACGGCGATCAGCACGCCGAGGAAGGTCAGCTGAAGGGTCAGGGGGAAGGCCGCCGCGATCATGGCCGCCACTGATTTCGCCGGCGGCGTGGTGACGCCGAGGTCGAACTGGAGCAGCTTGCCCAGGAACCGGAAATACTGCAGGACCAGGGGATCATTGAGCCCGTTGCTCTGGCGGTACTGTTCCTTGGCTTCCTCGCTGGCTCCGTCGCCGAGGGCGCTGCTCGCCTGGTCACCGGGGGCGGCCTGCAGGACAAGGAACACCAGCAGGGTAATCCCCAGGATCATTAGGGGCAGCGCCGCAAGCCTGCGGCCCAGCAGGCGCAATATTGTGACCAATGTTGTCTCCGGAATTCGTGGAAGGTTGTCCCGGCCTCAGCCGGCACGGGTGGCAAAACATGCCGGTCCGGACGGGTGGGGGACCCGTCCGGACCGGCGGTGGGGGAGGAATCAGGCGGTGCGGCCGACGCCGACGAAGCCGACACCCGTGGTGGGCAGCGGCTTGAAGCCGCTGAGCTTCCTGGCATCCCAGGCGCTGGGAAGCTGGCGGTGGAAGACCGGGTAGAGCGGGAGCTCTTCGGACACCAGATCCACAATATCGCCGGTCAATTTCTTCGCATCTGCCGGGGCTGACTGACCGGCCTTTGCCATGAGGTCAACGAGCCTCGCGCGTTCCGGCGTGGCGGCCCAGTAGGCCCGGCCCTTCATCCAGGTGTCGCCGGCGTAGAACCAGCTCAGCAGCAGATCGGCGTCGTTTCCGAAGACGGAGGGATCGCCCGGGGCGGCGACGACCGAGAAATCGGCCTTGCCCACCCGGTCCGTGTACAACGCGCCGGACTGGAGGTTCTTCAGCGTGACCTTGACGCCGGGGATCTTGTTCCAGGATTCGAGCATCAGCGGGGCCACATCCTTGACCCATGCCGTGTCGGTGGTCAGGAGCTCGAATTCCAGGTTGGTGACGCCGGCCTGCTTCAGCAGGTCCGCGGCCTTCTGGGGGTCGTAGCCGTAGACGTTCTTGGCCT
Organism: Arthrobacter sp. 10T413_2; assembly: GCF_056394205.1. Taxonomy (NCBI): domain Bacteria; kingdom Bacillati; phylum Actinomycetota; class Actinomycetes; order Micrococcales; family Micrococcaceae; genus Arthrobacter; species Arthrobacter sp. 10T413_2. The sequence continues at coordinate 23,034 of NZ_JBFTHK010000023.1, forward strand.
TGACGTAGTCCGGGTGACCTTCCTGGAAGTAGGAGCTGGAGGCTTTGGCGTTGCCGAACAGGGCCTTCTTGATGATGGAGTCCTTGTCCAGGCCGTAGTGCAGGGCCTGGCGGACCAGCTTGTTGTCGAACGGGGCCTTGGCGCAGTTGAACATCAGGAACAGCATGCCGAAGGACTGGACGGATTCGACCGTAGCCTTGGACTTCAGCCCCTCGATGTCCAGGTACGGGACGTCCTCGATCGCCTGTACGCGGCCGGACTGCATCGCCGTGACGCGGGCGGCGGCGTCGGAGAGCAGCAGCCAGGTCATGCCCTTGGCGAGGGCGGGCATCGGACCGTTGTAGTCGGGGTTCGCCTCGAACACGATCTTGTCGTCCTTGACGGCGGAGATCAGTTTGTACGGGCCGGAGCCGACGGGCTTGGCATCGAACGCCTTGAGCTGGTCGGAGCCGAGCGGGAAGTTGGCGAGTGCCTTGGGCACGATCTTGACGACCGAAATGCGCGAGGGGAAGGCCGGGAAGGCATACTTCAGCGAGAACTCGACAGTCTTTGCGTCAAGCGCCTTGACGTCCTTGATGAACGGGATGAACTGCGAGAACAGCGACTTGTTGGCCGGGTCCATGACGCGGGTGAAGGAGAAGACGACGTCCTCGGCGGTGACCGGGGTGCCGTTGTGGAACTTGGCGGCGTCGCGCAGGGTCGCCTGGTACGTGGTGGGGTTGACCATTTTGGGGTCGGCGGCGGCGAGGGCGTTGTACGGCTCGCGGGTGGCGGGGTGGAGTTCCACCAGGCCCTCGTAGACGTGCAGGTTGGCCGCCAGCGGAGTTGCCCCGGAGCTGGACAGCGGGTCAAAGCCGGTGGACAGGGCGTAGGAGATGCCTGCCTCGATGATGAGGTCCTTGTTGATCGGAGCGGTGTTGGCTGCCGCTCCCGCCGTCGTGCTGGCGGCCCCGCCGCACGCAGACAGGGAAGTGGTGAAAGCCGCGGCCACGCCCAGCGCGCCCGACAGCTTGAGGAAGCTCCGGCGGCTGGCGTCATTGACCAGCGGCAAGTTCTTTGTTGTCTTGCTCATAAATTGCCTCACCATTCGAGTATATTTATCGGATGTAGGACGTCCGATGCTTGTAGGGAAAACTGTAAGGGCCATCACACCGGCCCGTCAAGCGGTGACGGATGCGACTGCGGGAAGGCCCGGGAGAGAGCCTCCGGCTGGGCCGTGACGTCGCCTTGCTGTGAGTTCCGGAGCCGGACCCGGTCCGCGTTTCCAACCAAAGGAGAGAATCATGTCACTGATCGTCGGCGCCTATCCCGCCCAGCCGGAGGGCTTCACACAAAGGCAGTTTTTCGAAGCGATAGCGCAGATCCCGGCTATCCGCGGCCTTGAGGTTCCCTACCGGGCAACCGGCGGCGATCCCTGGCCGGCCGGAGCTCCCGCCGGGTGGTCGGCCGTGGTCACGGCGATTCCGGGAACCATGCAAAGGGTGGGCCTGGACCGGCACTTCGGACTCGCGTCGGTGGACCCGGAGGGGCGGCGGGCGGCCGTTGACTTCACGGCGGGGGTCAGGGAGTACGTCACCGTGCTGCGGGATCAAGGACATCCGGTGGAGGCGGTGGCGCTGCACTCAGCGCCGCCGTGGCGGGGCGCGGCGCCGGCCTTCGCGGAGTCCCTGGCGGAGATCCTCGACTGGGACTGGTCCGGCACGTCCCTCGTGGTGGAACACTGCGACGCTCCCCGGCAGGGGCGGGATCCCGAAAAGGGGTTCCTGTCCATCCAGGCGGAGATCGACGTCGTCCGTTCGCTCAAAGACCGGGGGTACGGGATTGGCATGCTCGTGAACTGGGCGCGGTCCGTTATCGAGACCCGGCAGAGCCGCACGGCAGCGGAGCACATCGCCTATGCCCGCGATGCGGGGGTTCTCAGCGGCCTGATGTTCTCCGGCTGCTCCGGCGAAGCGACGGAATTCGGCTATCCCTGGATTGATGCCCACCTCCCTGCCGTCGAGGTCGAGGGAGCACCGGTAAGTTCGTTGCTCAACGCCCGGGAAATCGCCCGGTGCCTGAGCGCCGCCGGCGAACTGCCGATCACGGGCTTCAAGGTCGGGCTCCCGCAGGACGCCGTGTCGGCCGAGGAACGCGCGTCGTTGCTGCGCCAGATGTGCGCGCTGATGGCGGCGAACGTCCCGGCCGTTCCTGACCTGCCCCGCACCGCCTGATCTGCCCCCGCACGCGAGGGGGCAGGCCAGGCGGGCACCGGGCGGCCGCGCACCGGGACCCGGCGCGGCACTGAATTTAGCGCAGGATTTAGCGCAGGACGACTGTCCGGTTGCCCTGGAGGAAGACGCGCCCCTCGCAGTGCCAGCGGACGGCATTGGAGAGTGCCTTGCACTCGGTATCGCGTCCGGCAGCCACGAGTTCGTCGGGCCCGTAGGTGTGATCCACTTCCACGACCTGCTGGGCGATGATCGGCCCTTCGTCCAGCTCCGCGTTGACGTAGTGGGCGGTGGCGCCGACTGTCTTCACACCCCGGGCGTGCGCCTGGTGGTAGGGCTTCGCGCCCTTGAAGCTGGGAAGGAAGGAGTGATGGATGTTGATGGCGCGGCCATCCAGCCGGCGCGTGAGGTTGTCGCTGAGGACCTGCATGTAACGGGCCAGCACCACGAGCTCGACGTCCAGGCCGTCCACCAGTTTCAAGAGTTCGTCCTCGGCCACCGCCTTGGTCTCCGCCGTGACGGGAATGTGGGAAAAAGGGATCCCGTGCCATTCCACGATGCCCCGGTGGTCCGGATGGTTCGAGGCGACACCGACGATGTCGATGGGCAGCTCGCCGATGCGGGCCCGGAACAGCAGATCGTTGAGGCAGTGCTCGAATTTCGAGACCATGATCAGGACCCGCCGCTTGGTCCCCTGCCCGCGCAACTCCCAGTGCATGCCGAATTTTTCGGCTACCGGCACGAAAGCGTCGCTCAGCGACTCCAGGGTGGCCGGTTCCCCGGCCGAGGCAAAATGGATCCGCATGAAGAAGTGGTCGTCCGGCTGCGAATCGAATTGCTTGCTTTCCAGGATGTCGCAGCCCTGTTCCAGCAGGAATCCCGACACGGCGTGGACGATGCCGCGCGTTTCCGGGCAATCGAGTGTCAGAACGTATTCAGGCGGGCTGCTATTTGATGTATCCACGGTTCAGCACTCCACGACGTTCACGGCGAGGCCTCCGCGGGAGGTCTCCTTGTACTTGGTTTTCATGTCCGCTCCTGTTTCACGCATGGTCTTTATCGCCTTATCCAGCGAGACTTTGTGGCTGCCGTCGCCGTGGAGGCACAGGCGGGCGGCGTTGATGGCTTTGACACTGGCGATGGCGTTGCGTTCGATGCAGGGGATCTGCACCAGCCCGCCGACGGGATCGCAGGTCAGGCCAAGGTTGTGTTCGATCCCCACTTCGGCGGCGTTTTCCACCTGTTCCGGGGTGCCGCCCAGCACTTCGCACAATCCCGCCGCCGCCATGGAACACGCCGATCCCACTTCACCCTGGCAGCCGACCTCTGCCCCGGAGATCGAGGCGTTGATCTTGAACAGGATCCCGACGGCGGCCGCCGCCAGGAGGAAGCGGATGACGCCGTCGTCGTCGGCTCCGGGGACGAACTTGACGTAATAGTGCAGCACGGCCGGCACGATTCCGGCGGCGCCGTTGGTGGGGGCCGTGACGATCCTGCCGCCCGCGGCGTTTTCCTCGTTGACGGCCAGGGCGAACAGGTTCACCCATTCCATGGCGAGCAGCGGGTCGGCGGGCACCTGAGCCAGTGACGGGGTCCGGGCGTCTGTCTCGGCGCTGACGGCGGTAGCCGCCAGCGTCCGGAACAGGGACGGGGCACGCCGCTTGACGTTCAGCCCGCCGGGCAGGATTCCCTCGGCAGCGCAGCCGTTGTCCACGCATTGGCGCATGACCGCCCACAGCGCCAGGAGCTTCTCCCGGAGCTCGGCCTCGCTGCGCCAGACGAGTTCGTTGGCGAGCATGACGTCGGAGATGGACATGTGCTCGCGCCGGCAGATCTCCAGCAGCTCGTCGGCCGTGCTGAAGGGGTAGGGCAGCACGGTGTCGTCGGCCACCACCTGGTCGGCGCCCTGGGCGGTGCCGTCAACGACGAAACCGCCGCCGATTGAGTAGTAGCTGCGTTCCTTCAGCACTGCCCCGGAGTGGTCCAGCGCCCGGAAGGTCATGCCGTTGGGGTGGGCCGGCAGCGACTTGCGGCGGTGCAGGACCACGTCCTCGTCCCAGTTGAAGTCCACCCGGTGGTCCCCGCCGATCCGCAGTTCCGCATCCAGGGCCGCGGCCGCCACCTGGTCATCGGCAGTGCCGGTGTCCACGGTCTCCGGGTCCTGGCCCTGCAGGCCCAGGACCACGGCCTTGTCCGAACCGTGCCCCCGGCCTGTGGCACCGAGCGAACCGAACAGTTCGGCCTGCACCCGCGTCGTCGAGCTCAGGTGCCCGTCGCTTTTCAGTCCGTCGGCAAAGCGCTTGGCCGCCCGCATCGGGCCGACCGTGTGGGAGGAGGACGGCCCGATGCCAACAGAAAACAGGTCCAGGACGCTGAGCGCCATCAGGGGACCTCAGGAGTCGCAAATTCGCGCATGGCGTCCAGGAGCCAGCGGCCCAGGAACTCCGCAAAGGACGCCCGCGGGAAGATCCGGTAGGTCTCCTCCCCGGTCTTCCACAGAATGGCGGGGATGCCGCCGATTTCCGTGGATAGGGCCGTCCCGGCCTTCAGGACGCGCGGGTGCAGGTCCAGGGCGCAGCCCTTTTCCAGCACGGCCCGCGCCCGCGGACCGGAGAGCTCGAGCGTGGTGCGGTTGGCGGAGAGATCCACCACCTGGCCTTCGCCGTCGCCCAGTGCTTCGATGAGCGTCCGGGGGAGCTCGCCGCCCAGGCTTGCGTGGGATTCGGCGGGCGCCACGAGCAGGAATTCTGCCGGACCCAGCCACAGCACCGCGGTGTCGCCGCTGTTGCGGACCTGCCCGGAAGCGGCCGGCAGGCCGCCGGTGAGGGCGCCCAGCCGCTGCCCGGCATCGCCGGCAGGATTGACCCGCAGCCCCGCCATGGTCAGGAACGGCACCTCGCGCAGCTCCACGACACCCGCAACGGATCCCGCTTCAAAAGCTGCGGCGAGGAGCGCTGCCGGACTCTTCCGGAGGGTCTGGATCTTCTTGGAATTTTCGAGTGCTGCTGTGTCAGCCATCTTTGCGGGTCCCTTCAGAGTCAAAAAGTACGGTTTCTGCGACGACAACGTCCACGAGTTCGTCTCCGGCGGCAGCCACCAGGGTTTCGCCGATGCGGTTGCGGCCGTTCTTGATCAGGGCCAGGGCAAACGATCGGCCCAGCGCGGCGCTGTGGTAGCTCGAGGTCACGAACCCCTCCATGGGGACGGGGCCGTAGGCAGGGTTGACGGTGATGCCCTGCTCCACGAGCTGGGTGCCTTCGGGGAGCCGGATGGTGCCGTCCACGGGAAGGACGCTGACCAGGTGTTTCCGGTCGGTGCGGGCGGCGTCCGTGCGGGTGTACGAGCGCTTGCCGATGAAGTCCTTGACCTTGGAGACCACCCATTCCATGCCGGCGTCCTGCGGGGTCACGGTCCCGTCGGTGTCCTGGCCGACGATCGGGTAGCCCTTCTCGGCACGCAGGACGTGCATGGTTTCGGTGCCGTACGGGGTGATGTTGAACTCCGCACCGGCCGCTGCCACGGCTTCCCAGGTGCTCAGCCCGTACCAGGACGGGACGTTGATTTCGTAGGCCAGTTCACCGGAGAACGAGATCCGGCAGATCCGGGCCCGGACGCCGGAGGCGAGAGTGGTTTCTTTGAAGGTCATGAACGGGAAGGCCTCGGCCTCCAGGCCGCCGTCGGCCGCCAGTTCCGGTGCCAGCTTCGCCACGACGGCGCGGGATTTCGGACCGACGACGGCGATCGTGGACCACTGCTCCGTGACCGAGGTGCAGTGCACGTCCAGTTCCGGCCATTCGGTCTGCAGCCATTCCTCCAGCCAGTCCAGCACCTTGGCAGCGCCGCCGGTGGTGGTGGTCATGAAGAAGCGGTCCTCGTCCAGGCGCAAGGTGACGCCGTCGTCGAAGATCATCCCGTCCGGGGTGCACATGACGCCGTAGCGGGCCGAGCCCGGGGCGAGCTTCTTGAACGCGTTGGTGTAGATGCGGTTCAGGAACTCGCCCGCGTCCTTGCCGCGGATCTCGATCTTGCCCAGCGTGGTGGCGTCCATGAAACCCACGGACTCCCGGACGGCCGCGCATTCGCGCAGGACCGCGGTGTCCATGTCCTCGCCATCCTGCGGGTAGTACCACGGCCGCTTCCACTGCCCGACGTCCTCGAAGAGCGCTCCCTGGGCGACATGCCAGGGGTGGATGGAGGTCAGGCGGGCGGGGTCGAAGAGTTCGCCGCGCTGGCGGCCGGCCAGGGCCGCGAACGCCACGGGGGTGAACGGGGCGCGGTACGCGGTGGTGCCGATTTCCCCAATACCCGCCGTTTCCCCGCCGCCGTGCTTCAGCGCAGCGGCGATGACGCCGATCGCGTTCACTCCGGAGGTCTTGCCTTGGTCGTTGGCGGTGCTGATCGAGGTGTAGCGCTTCACGTGTTCCACCGAACGCATGCCGGCCCCGGTGGAGCGCAGGACGTCGGCCACCGACTGGTCGCGCTGGAAGTCGACGAAGTGGTGGTGCCAGTCCTCCGGGCCGCCCTGCTGCCCGGGAACCAGCCAGAGCTGGCGGGTCGGGGCGGACGCGCGCGGCGCCGCAGGGGCGACGGGTTCGACGGCGGAGCTGAAGCCGGCGGCGATGCCGGCCGCGGCACCGGCGGAGATGCCCTCGGCCACGCAGTCCTCGAGATCGAAGCTGCCGCGGCCGGAGCCGGCCACCTGCTGGTCGGGAACCACGCTGTTGGGGACGAAGGCCGCGAGGTCCTCGTCCCAGCGGAGTTTGCCCTGGCGCTGGGAGTGCAGGTGCACCACCGGTGACCAGCCGCCGGAGACGGCGAGCAGATCGCATGCAAGCTGTTCGACGCCCGAGGTGAGCTCGCCGGCGTCGTTGATGCTCCGGATGGTCACTCCGAGGAGGCGTTCCTGTCCGGTGGTGTTGGCGACGGCGCTGCCGATCAGCACCCGTGTTCCGGCGGCGGCGGCTGCCGCGGCGGTTTCGCTCAGCTGCGGACGGGCATCGACGACGGCCTCGACCTTGATGCCGGCGGCGCGGAGGTCCGCGGCCAGGGCGTAGGCGCTGTCGTTGGTGGTGCTGATGACCACCCGGGATCCGGCGGCGACGGCGTAGCGGTTGAGGTAGCTGCGGACCGCGGAGGCGAGCATGATGCCGGGGCGGTCGTTGTTTTCAAAGACCAGGGGTCGTTCGTGGGCGCCCGGAGCCAGGATGACCTGGGCGGCGCGGATGTGCCAGATCCGCTGGCGGGACACGCCGGGCGCGGCCGGGGTCAGGAGGTGGTCCGTCCGGTTCTGGGCCGCGATGACGTAGTTGGAGTCGTAGGAGCCGAAGGCCGTGGTGCGGTTCAGCACGGTGCACTCGGCCGCGGAGATCAGTTCGGCTTCAACATTGGCCACCCATTCCAGGGCGGGCTGGCCTTCGATGGTGTCCGTCAGGGCCGGGTCGGTGGATCCGGACAGCAGCGATCCGCCGAGTTCGGGCTGGTCGTCGATCAGGATGACCCGGGCGCCGGAGCGGACGGCTTCGCGTGCCGCGGCGAGGCCCGCCGGGCCGCCGCCGACCACGAGGACGTCCGTGTGGACGTACTTCTTGTCGTATTCGGCGTGGTCCTCGGCCGGGTCCAGCTTGCCGAGGCCGCTAAGCAGTTCGGCGTTGAGCCCGTCCACGAGGGACACCGTGGTGGCGGGGAGCATGGATTCGGCCACGTGGCCCGGGAACCGGGCGGCGATCTTGACCAGGGCGTTGGATTCCTCGACGCCGGCGGACATGATGCCGCGGGGCCGGTCCTCGTAGAGGGAGTTGCCTGTCCGGTGCCGGCCGTTGGCCAGGAGGGCGGAGGCGAGGGTGTCGCCGGGGTGGCCGGTGTACGCCCGGCCGTCCAGGGTGAAGTGCCAGGTGACGCTGCGGTCGATGCGTCCGCCGGTGCCAAGACGCGCGGGCTGCGGCTGAGCGGTCATTTGAGTGTTCCTTCCGGGGAAGCGGGGATGACGGTGGGGGCTGTGGGCCCGGCGGCTGGGTTTTCCTTGTCAGGGCGCATTTGGCCCATCGGGTACACGGCCTGGATGTCGTAGGTGACGGTGTCGCGGAGCATGTTGAACCACTGCCGGCAGCCGGTGCTGTGCTGCCAGCGCTCGGCGAAAGCGCCCTTCGTGTTGTCGCGGTAGAACAGGTACTCGGCCCATTCGCGGTCGGTGAGATCTGCCGGGTTTTCGGGGTAGGGCACGTGGGCCTGGCCGCCGTAGTGGAATTCGGTCTCATCCCGGGGGCCGCAGTTGGGGCAGGAAATCAGGAGCATGTCCGTACCTCTTTCTAGTGGGCCACGGCGGCGGCGCCGTGTTCATCGATCAGGGCGCCGGTTTCGAAGCGCTCGAGGGCAAAGGGCTTGTTCAGTTGGTGCGGTGTTCCGGTGGCGATGGTGTGCGCGAAGGTCAGCCCGGCGGCCGGAGTGCCCTTGAAGCCGCCGGTTCCCCAGCCGCAGTTGACGAACATGTTCTCCACCGGGGTGGTGCCCACGATCGGGGAGGCATCCATGGTGGTGTCGACTATCCCGCCCCAGGTCCGGAGCACGTGGGCCCGAGCGAAGATCGGGAAGAGTTCGACGGCGGCGGCCATCTGGTGTTCGATCACGTGGAAGGAGCCGCGCTGGCCGTAGCCGTTGTAGGAGTCCACACCGGCACCCATGACGAGCTCGCCCTTGTGTGCCTGGGAGACGTAGACGTGCACGTGGTTCGACATGACCACGGTGGGGTGGACTGGTTCGTGGAGTTCGGAGACGAGCGCCTGGAGCGGGTGGGACTGGATGGGGAGCCGGAATCCGGCCATTTCCGCCAGCACCGAGCTGTGTCCTGCGGCGCAGAGACCGACCTTTTCGGTGTGGATGGTGCCGCGGTTGGTCTTGACGCCCACCACCCGGTTCCCGTCCTTGAGGAAGCCCGTGACCTCGCAGTTCTGGATGATGTCGACGCCGAGCTCGTCGCATTTGCGGGCGAACGCCCACGCGACGTGGTCGTGCTTGGCGATGCCGGCGCGCGGCTGGTAGGTGGCACCCATGACCGGGTAGCGGATGTTGTCGTTGATGTTCAGGATGGGGCAGAGTTCCTTGACCTGCTGCGGATCCAGCCACTCGGCGTCGACGCCGTTGAGCTTGTTGGCCCCGACCCGGCGGATGCTTTCGCGGACGTCGCCCAGGGTGTGGGCCAGGTTCATGACCCCGCGCTGGCTGAATAGGAAGTCGTACTCGAGTTCTTCCGGCAGGATTTCCCAGAGCTTCAGGGCGTGCTCGTAGATCGCCGCGCTCTCGTCCCAGAGGTAGTTGGAGCGGATGATGGTGGTGTTCCGGGCCATGTTGCCGCCGGCGAGCCAGCCCTTTTCCAGGATGGCGATGTTGGTCATGCCATGGTTCTTGGCCAGGTAGTACGCCGTGGCCAGTCCGTGGCCGCCGCCGCCCACAATCACGGCGTCGTAGGAGGACTTGGGTTCCGGATTGCGCCAGAGGAAGTCCGGGTGCTCCGGAAGGTGTTCGGTGGTCATTGTGCTGCTCCAATCAGTTCTGCTTCAAGCCCGGTTGCCGCTGCGCTGGTGCCAAGGTGCGGGTAGAGGGGGAATTTTGCGGCCAGGGCGCTGACGCGCCCGCGCAGTTCGACGACGGTTTCGTCGCTGAGTTCGTTCTCGGGGGCCTGCGCGGTCAGGGCGGAGGCGATAATGTCCGCCACTTCGGTGAACTCCGCGGCACCGAAGCCGCGGGTGGCCAGGGCGGGTGTGCCGATCCGCAGCCCGGAGGAGACCATCGGCGGGCGGGGGTCGAACGGGACGGCGTTGCGGTTGACGGTGATGCCGATCCGGTGCAGCCGGTCCTCGGCCTGCTGTCCGTCCAGTTCCGAGTGCCGCAGGTCCACCAGGACCAGGTGCACATCGGTGCCGCCGTTGACCACCGAGATCCCGGCGGCCGCGACGTCGTCCTTCAGGAGCCGGGAGGCGAGAATCCTGGCCCCTTCGAGCGTGCGGTTCTGGCGTTCCTTGAACCCGGCGGACGCCGCGATCTTGAAGGCCACGGCCTTGGCCGCGATCACGTGTTCCAGCGGGCCGCCCTGCTGGCCGGGGAACACGGCGCTGTTGATCTTGCGCGCATACTCCTCCTTGCTCAGGATGACCCCGCCGCGCGGGCCGCCGAGGGTCTTGTGCGTGGTGGTGGTGACGACGTCGGCGTAGGGGACGGGGTTGGGGTGCAGCCCCGCGGCCACGAGGCCGGCGAAGTGCGCCATGTCGACCATCAGGTAGGCGCCCACGAGGTCGGCGATGCGCCGGAACTCCGCGAAATCCAGTTGCCGTGAGTAGGCGGACCACCCGGCAACGATCATCTTGGGCCGGTGCTCGAGCGCCAGGGCCTCGACCTCGGCCATATCGACCAGGTGGTTGTGCTCGCTCACGTGATACGGGACCACGTTGTAGAGCTTGCCGGAGAAGTTGATGCGCATGCCGTGGGTGAGGTGGCCGCCGTGGGCCAAGGCGAGTCCCATGATGGTGTCGCCCGGTTCCAGGAGGGCGAACATGGCGGCCGCATTGGCCTGGGCGCCCGAATGGGGCTGCACGTTCGCGGCTTCCGCGCCGAACAGGGCCTTCACCCGATCGATGGCGAGCTGTTCGATCACGTCCACGTGTTCGCAGCCGCCGTAGTAGCGCTTGCCCGGGTAGCCCTCGGCGTACTTGTTGGTCAGGACCGAGCCCTGTGCCTCCATCACTGCAGCGGGGGCGAAGTTCTCGGACGCAATCATCTCCAGGGTGGACTGCTGGCGTTCCAGCTCCCTTGCCACCGCCTGCTCGACCTCGGGATCGACTGCGGAAAGTCGCTCGTTCAATTGCTCAACCACGGATGCTCCTTTTGAAATACCATTGTTGCTGTGACTGATATATCAGTGTGGGGTCAATGGTATGATCGGGATCACAACAGAGTCAATAGCTGAAGCCAAGTGGAACCGGGCTTCCGCTTAGAATCCAGGAACGGAGCCGCGCCGTGAATGCACTTCCTGCCCTGCCGCCCGCAGAGGACGAGGCCATCTCCCAGGCGGAGGCCGCGTACCGGCAGCTGCGCGACAAGCTGATCATGCTTGAGATCCGGCCGGGCGAGCCCATCAATGACGGCCAGCTCGCGCTCGAGCTCGGGTTCGGCCGCACTCCGGTGCGCGAGGCGATCAAGCGCCTGGAGGTGGACCACCTGGTGGTTTCCTATCCTCGCCGGGGAACTTTTGCCACCAGCGTGGACTTCACGGAACTGGCCGACGTCTCGGAGATCCGGGAATTGCTGGAACCGCTGGCGGCGCGCCGCGCGGCCACCCGGGCCAGCGCAGCCATGCGCCGGGAGCTGCTGCACGTCGCCGACGTCATTGCGGAGCTGGACCCGAGCCCGGGGGAGTCCCGCGACCTCATGCGCTACGACCTCACCGTGCACCGGCTGATCTACCGCGCCGCCGGCAATCCCCATCTGGAAGACACGCTGATCCGCTACGACAACCTGGCCACCCGCATCTGGTGCCTGGTTCTGGACAAGGTGCCCTCAGTCAGTGGCCACATCACCGAGCACGTCGAGTTGCTCAAGGCGGTGGCCGCGGGGGAAGAGGACAAGGCGGCCGAGCTCGCCCTGCACCACGTCACGAGCTTCGAAGAGACCATCCGGAAGGTGCTCTAGGGAGTCCGTCCCGGCTGGCGCGGTGCCGGCCCCGCTGCGGCGGCCGCCGCGGCTATGTGGATGCCAAGCAACCTGCCGGACGTGCGCAGGTCGTCGCCGCCCAGAAGCGCCTGGATTTTGCTCAGCCGCTTGTGCATCGTCTGGCGTTCAATGTTCAAGAAAGCGGCCGACGCCGTCGTATTGCACCCGGAATCGAGCCAGCACAGCAGGGTGTCCAATAGGGCAGTGCCATGCTTTCGGTCCCACTCCAGCACTTCCCCCAGCGCCGACTCCACATAAGAGTCCATGAATGCCGGGTCCGCGACCGCGGCCAGGATGCGGCGCCCCAGGAGGTCCATCGCATCAGCAACCTCGCCCGCCGCGGGCGTCCCAAGCCGCATGGCTTCCTGCGCCTCGATGTAGGAGTCGTGCGCGCGGAAGTCCTCGGTCACGTTTGGTCCGAAGGCGGCACAGGTGTCCGAGCCGGCCACGGCGTCCCGCGCAGCCCGGATCAGCGCTTCGCGCGCCGCTCTTGCGCCTGTCCGCGGCAGGGCGAGCAGCACCGCGCGTTCGCCGTCCCACAAGTGGGACTTCACGTGCACTCCACGCATGTGCAGTGCACGTTCCACGGCGGAGAAATTGGCGTCCCTGCTTTCTGTGCGGAAGACGGCCACGACCGCTGCCTGGCCGGGCTGGAGCCCTGCCTGCAGCCACAGGTGCCGGATGGTTGCGGCGTCGCCGCCCTCGATCACAGACTCCAGCAGCCGCGCGTCGGCCACTTGGGCCGGGGTGGGACGGAATGCCTGCGCGAGGGCCAGTGCCAGGATGCCGGACAGGCGGTCGGCAGCGAGCTCCAGGAGCAGCGGATCATCCGACCGGGAGCGGAGCGTCAACTGTGCCGCAAGCTGTCCGCCCACCACGATCCCGGCCATGGCCCGGGAGCCCGCGTCGTCGACGGCATTGCCTGCGTGGCCCAGGAGGACTCCGTCGGGGGCCACGAGGGAGACCTCCGCTTCCAGTGCAGTGGCCAGCAGCTCGAGGATGGTGGGAAGGTGGGGACCACGGTCGGTGATCTGGCGCGCGATCTGCCGGGAGGCGTCGTCGACCACCAGGTGGGCGGCCGCCTGCTCATTGACCACCAGCCGGTTGACTGCCTCGGCGATGTCCACAAAAGGTGCCACCGAGCGCAGTTCGATCAGAGGCAGGCCGCTCCGGTCCGCCGCGGCTATCAGCAGCTCCGGCAAAGCGGCGGCCTGACCGGCGGTCTGCAACGCCAGGGCCGCGACATGCCGTGCTGAAAGGCTGCGGATGTAGTCCTCCTGCTCCTTGGGGCCCAGCGCCAGCAGCGTCTCCCCGCCGGAGAGCAGCAGTTCCCCTCCGCGCAGGAGCGGGGCAATCTCGAGCACCTCACTGGAGTGCACCCACCGGACAGCCCTCTCCAGCGTCCCGGGCACGTTGCTGCGGAGCAGCGGGTCGGCGGCAAGCATGGGCGCGGAAGCGAGTACTTCTGCAAGCGTAATCATTTGGGCTCGTTTACTAGGTGGTGTTTTGGGGCGACATTTAGTCATCTATTACACGGTCGGTATAAGCATAATGTCTCTATGTTGTGGCTTAGGTCACCCATAAGCTGGATGAACTCCCGTTCTGCATTCAACGTAGTGAATTGAGACACAGCATGAACCAAGCTCAACAAAGCTCGCACGAGGCGGCGACCGTCGAGGTTGAAGACGTCTTGCAGCCCATCCCGGAATCCGCACGGACCACCAAACTTTCCGGACAGTTCTGGATCTGGGCAGGGGCCAACGTCGCTCCCATCAACTGGATCCTCGGAGCCCTTGGCATCCAGCTCGGCCTTGGCTTGGGCGACACTCTTCTGGTGCTGATCGTCGGCAATCTCATCGGCATGGCCGGCTTCGGGTTCTTTGTTATCCTCGGCCAGCGGACCGGAGCCACCGGCATGCTGCTCGCCCGCGGTGCGTTTGGCCGCCGCGGGGCCTACCTGCCGGCCGCAATCCAGGCCACCATCGCCATCGGCTGGTCAGCGGTGAACACCTGGGTCATCCTGGACCTGATCCTTGCACTCTTCGGCATGATCGGCTGGGTCGACCCCCACGAGCGCAACATCATGGTGCGCATCATCGTCGCCGCCGTCATCATGACCGTCCAGGTGGCCATCTGCTACCGCGGATACCGTGCCATCTCCAAGTTCGAGCGGATCACCATGCCGCCCACCATCTTGGTCCTGGTCGGCATGTCGATCGTGGCCTGGACGCAGCTCGACATCAACTGGAGCTACGCCGGACCGGCCGGAGCCGTATTGGAGGGGCTGCCGCGTATCGCGGCAATGTCCTCGATCATGACCGTCATTGGCATCGGCTGGGGGATCGGGTGGTTTACCTACGCGCCGGATTACTCCCGTTTCGTCAGTCGCAAAGTCAAGCCTGCCAAGTTGTTCATGGTCAGCGTGCTTGGCCAGTTCCTGCCCGTCGTCTGGCTCGGCATCCTCGGCGCCAGCCTCGCCACCAAGAACGGACAGGCCGATCCCGGTGAGCTGATTGTCTCCAACTTCGGCAGCCTCGCCATCCCGGTCATCCTCTTGGTCATCCATGGACCAATTGCCACCAACATCATCAACCTGTACACCTTCGGCGTCGCCTTCCAGGCGCTGGACGTCAAGATTTCCCGGCGCAAGCTGTCGATCATTGTGGGGGTGCTGTCCATGTTCGCGGTCATCGGCTTCATGTTCGCCGAGGACTTCGCAATGATCCTTGACTCCTGGCTCGGCGCCATTGTGGCCTGGGTCGCCACCTGGGGTGGCATCATGGCGGTCCACTACTTCATCTTCGAGCGCCACCACAAGGACTTCTCCTACCTGTTCACGGATTCGAAGACGACCGCGCTGAAGGCGGTAAACCCGTCGGCATTCATCGCTTTCTTCGCCGGCATCCTGATGACCTGGATGTTCATGTACGGCGGAGTCCCGGCCCTGCAGGGCCCCGTCGCGACGGCCATGGGCGGCGTCGACTTCTCCTGGCTCGCCGGAACCGTCACCTCATCCGTTCTCTATTTCGCCCTCGGCTACCCGCGCTTCCGCAAGCGCATCCGGGCCGGTGTGCCCCTGGGCATCCGACTCGACCTGAAGGAAGAAGCGGTGCTGGCCGAGCACGGCGACGCTTGCGAAGACAAGCACCCGGTTCAGGAACCGGCCCGGGTCGCCTGAAAACCGGCAGCGCCAACCCTAAACTCCATCCACACGTAAAGGAATAACCAGTGACAATCTCCACCACCGCCCCTGCATCAAACATTTCCGAGCTGGAGCGTCTGAAAGTTCTGCACAACGGGCAGAAGGAAAAGCTGACGTTCTCGAACGCCGAGTTTGAGCGGCGGCTCGGCGGACTGCGCCGGATCATGGCAGAGAAGGACCTGGACGCCGTCGTCCTGACCAGCTACCACTCCATCAAGTACTACTCCGACTTCCTCTTCACGTACTTCGGCCGCTCCTACGCCATGGTGGTCACCAAGGACGACACCGTGACCGTCACGGCCAACATCGACGCGGGCATGCCGTGGCGCCGCAGCTACGGCGACAACGTGGTCTACACGGACTGGCGCCGGGACAACTACATCTTCGCCATCCAGGAAGCACTCCGCACCCGCGGCATCAACCCCCGCCGGCTCGGCGTCGAAGACGATTCGCTCCCGCTGGACAACCGCAACAAGATCCAGGCGGCCTTCGCCGGGGCCACCCTCGTGGACGTGGCACAGGCCGCCATGCGCCAGCGGATGATCAAGTCGGCCGAAGAGATCGAGGTCATCAAGCACGGTGCCCGGATCGGGGACCTGGGCGGCGAAGCCATCCGCAACGCCATCACCGCCGGCATCACCGAGTACGAGGTCGCCCTGATCGGCACCGAGGCCATGGTCCACGAAATCGCCCGGACCTTCCCGGACTCGGAAATCCGTGACACCTGGGTATGGTTCCAGTCCGGCATCAACACCGACGGCGCCCACAACTGGGCCACCACGCGGAAGATCCAGGAACACGACATCCTGTCCCTGAACTGCTTCCCGATGACCTCCGGCTACTACACCGCACTGGAGCGCACCCTGTTCTACGGCGAACCCGACGCCCGCTCCCTGGAGCTGTGGAACATCAACGTGGAAGTCCACAAGCGCGGCCTCGAACTCATCAAGCCCGGAGCCGTCTGCAAGGACATCGCCGCCGAGCTGAACGAGATCTACGTGGGCCACGGCCTGCTGGCCAACCGGACGTTCGGCTACGGCCACTCCTTCGGCGTCCTGAGCCACTACTACGGCCGGGAAGCCGGACTGGAACTCCGCGAGGACATCGACACCGTGCTGGAGCCCGGCATGGTGGTGTCCATGGAGCCCATGATCACCGTCCTGGACGGCCAGCCCGGCGCCGGCGGCTACCGTGAGCACGACATCCTGGTGGTCGGCCAG